>JAAYCV010000073.1 GCA_012729605.1 Ramlibacter sp.
ACGCGCACGCGCGCATAGACATTGCGCGGGTTCTTGTCGTCAATGCGCAGGTCGATCACGTCGCCGACGCGGATGCCGTTGAATTCCACCGTGCTGCCGCGCGACAAGCCGGTCACGGCTTCCTCGAAGGCGATGTCGTAGAAGTGGAAGTCACGCTCGCTCTGCTGGGACAGCCACAAGGTGAACAACAGGGCCAGCACCGCGGCAAGCACGGTGAACAGGCCAATCAGCACATGTCTGGCTCGGGTTTCCATCAAGATGTCTCCGGCAAGGGGGGTACAGGGCGCGCGGCAGCCGCCGCGGCACGGCCACGCGGGCCGTGGAAATAGGCTTGCACCCAGGGATCGTCAAACTGTTCGACGCGTTCCAGCGTGTCGTTGATGATGACGCGCTTCTGCGACAACACCGCCACGCGGTCGGTAATGGTGTAGATGGTGTCCAGATCATGCGTGATCAGGAACACGGTAAAACCCAGTGCATCGCGCAGGGTCAGGATCAGCTGGTCGAAGGCGGCCGCGCCGATCGGGTCCAGGCCGGCAGTCGGCTCGTCCAGGAACAGCATGTCCGGGTCAAGCGCCAGCGCACGTGCCAGCGCCGCGCGCTTGATCATGCCGCCGGACAGGTCGGACGGGTAGTCCTTGCCCGCCTTGGCCGGCAAGCCTGCCAGCGCGATCTTGACGGCGGCGATGCGCTCGGCTTCGGCGCGCGACAGGCCGGCATGCTCGATCAGCGGCATGGCGACATTTTCCGTCACCGTCATCGACGAGAACAGCGCGCCCTTCTGGAACAGCACGCCAAAGCGGCGTTCCTCGCGGCGGCGCTCGGCATCGGGCAGGGACAGCAGGTCCTTGCCGAATACGCGCACGCTGCCGGCAGCCGCCCGGTTCAGGCCAACAATGGTGCGCAGCAGCACCGACTTGCCGCTGCCGGAACCGCCGACCACGCTCAGGATTTCGCCCTGGCGCACATCCAGATCGAGCTGGTCGTGCACCACATGGCTGCCAAACTGGGTACGCAGGCCGCGCAGCTCGATGATGTTGCGGTTGTCGGTGGCGTCCATGACTTACCAGTCCATTTCCATGAAGAACAGCGCCGCGGCGGCATCGATCAGGATCACGGTAAAGATCGATTGCACCACCGCCATGGTGGTGTGCTCGCCAACCGATTGCGCGCTGCCCTCGACCTTGAAGCCTTCGGCACAGCCGATCATGGCGATCAGCACGGCCATCACCGGCGCCTTGCTCATGCCCAGGTAGAAATGCAGCACCGGGATGCTTTCCTGGATGATGGCCATGAACTGGCGCGGGCCGATGTCGAGTACCGCGGCGCAGACCGCCATGCCTCCCGCCAGGCCGGACAGCATGGCGATGAAGGTCAGGATCGGCAGGCCGATCAGCAGCGCCAGCACGCGCGGAATCACCAGCAGCTCGATCGGATCCAGCCCCTGGGCGCGGATCGCGTCCACCTCTTCATTGGCGCGCATGGAACCGATCTGCGCGGCAAAGGCGCTGGCGGTGCGACCGGCCACCAGGATCGCGGCCAGCAGCACGCCAAATTCGCGCAGGAAGGCAAAGCCAATCAGGTTGACGGTATAGATGGTGGCGCCAAAGTCGCGCAGGATGGTGGCACCCAGAAATGCCACCACGGCACCGACCATGAAGTTCATCAGCACCACGATAGGCACGGCGCGGAAAGTGGTCTGGTCCAGGTGCGCGACCCAGGAGGTCATGCGCCAGCGCCAGGGACGCAGCAGGATGGCGGCCAGCTGTTCCAGCACCAGGCCGATAAAGCCCATGAAGGATCTGGCATGCGACCAGCCGTTGGCGATCAGCTGGCCCAGCGCGGCCAAGCTGTCGATGACCGGCACGCGCTTGCGCGGGGCCGGGACTGCATCGGTAGATTGCAGCGCCTGCGAGACGGCCTGCAGCAGCGCACGGCGCTCTGGCGGCAGTGGCGAATCGGCGGCCGTGAGTGTGGCCAGATGCGTGTCGCCGAGCAGCTGGTGCAGCAGGCTGGCACCGGCGGTATCGATGGCCGCGAGTGCGCTGGCATCGATCCGGGTTGCGGTGCCGAGTACCGGGCGCAGCCGGCGCACATCTGCTTCGAGCCGGGAAAAATGCGGCAGGGTCCAGTCGCCCTGCAGGTGCAGGACGTCGTTTTCCCGGGCATAGGACGCCCCGGCTGTCTGGCTGGCAGCACGCGTTTCGCTCATCGTGGCACTATAGCAAGACCTGCCACCCTCCACGGGCCGCGCCACAAATTCCTACAATGTCTTCCCATGACACAAGTTATGCCGCATCTGCACCTGATTTATGCCCGCGCCCGCAATGGCGTGATCGGCCAGGACAACCGCCTGCCCTGGCACCTGCCGGAGGATCTGGCGCACTTCAAGCGCCAGACGCTGGGCGCGCCGGTGATCATGGGCCGGTTGACCTGGGACAGCCTGCCGCCGCGCTTCCGGCCGCTGCCGGGGCGCATCAATGTGGTGGTCACGCGTCAAGACGACTGGCAGGCCGAGGGCGCGCAGGTGGCGCACAGCCTGGAGCAGGCACTGGCGCTGTGCGGCGATGCCGAGGTGGCCTGGGTGATGGGCGGCGCGCAGATCTACACACAGGCGCTGCCGCTGGCGCGCCGCGTGCTGGTCACGGAAATCGATGCCGATTTTGACGGCGATGCGCACATGCCGGCGCTGGGACCGGAATGGCAGGAAACGGCACGTGAAGCGCATGCCAGCGCCGATGGGCTGGGCTATGCCTTCGTGACCTACGAGCGCCGCAGCTGAGCGCGCTCAGTCCGGCTGGCGCTCCAGCGCCTCGCCGATCGCGTAGTAGTGGCCGCCCGAGACATGGTGCAGGCTGCGCAGGGCCGGATCGGCCGTTTCAAAATGCCAGCGACCGTGGTGGAACACGCGTGCGTCAGCCCAGGCGGCGGTAATGTTGGCGATGAACAGGTCGTAGGTCTGCTGGTTGTGCGCCTCGGGAATCAGCTCGCAGGCCAGCCAGGCGGAGCAGCCGGCGACAAAGGGCTGGTCCACGCCATCGACCTCGAACAGCTCGGCACCGGCCTGCGCCAGTTTGCCCGGCTCATCATGCCAGCTGTGGCTGCCCAGGTATTGCGTCAGCTCGACCTGCGCCGCATTCGGCACCTGGATCACCATGCCACCGCCCTGCTCCACCAGCTCGCGCGTCTTGGCCGACTTGTCCAGCACCACGGTGAGCCGCGGCGGCGCATAATCGAGCACGCAGACCCAGGCCGCGGCCATCACGTTGGAGACGCCGCCGTGGCGCGCCGATACCAGTACCGTGGGGCCGTGGTTGAGAAGCCGGAACGCCTTGTCGAGCGCCACGGGGGTCATGTGGGGAGGCAAATGCATGGTGGAATGGTGCAGCTGCGGCGACAATACGCCCTGCCAGCCAGGAAAATCGTGCAGCCGGAATGATAGCGGCATGGGCCGATTCGTGCGCGGCGCAATCGGGGAAATCCCATGGCCGCGCCGGACTTCCCGTGCCGGCACCCCATCCCTGTTGGAATCATCGTGATCTTCGCCATTCTCCTTTATGCCGCGGCCGTCGTGGCGGCCAACCTGACGATTGCCGCTTTCGGGCCATGGGTCTCGCCGATCAATGCCTTTGTGCTGATCGGCCTGGACCTGACGCTGCGCGACTGGCTGCATGTGCGCGTGCGACCGTGGCAAATGCTGGCAGTGATCGCCGCATCCGGCCTGATCTCCTACCTGTTGAACCCGGCGGCTGGCCAGATTGCCATCGCCAGTGCCATCAGCTTTACGCTGGCAGCGCTGGTGGACTGGCTGGTGTTTGCCTACAGCAAGGGCAGCTGGCTGCAGCGCGCGATGCGCTCGAATATCGCCGGTGCCGCCGTCGATTCGCTGGCGTTTCCGACGCTGGCGTTTGGCGTGCTGATGCCATCGATCGTGATCCTGCAGTTTGTCGCCAAGGTCGCCGGTGGCGCGCTCTGGGCCTATGCGCTACGGCGCCTGTTCGAGAAGCAGGAGCAGGTGCATGGCCAGGGACACCGGCCGTAAATCCGAGCCTGGACGATAATGCCCGCTGGCTGGGTCGCCAGTTGGGTAGCCAGCACCTCCATGCGCTTGTCACACGATGGCAAGCCCTTGTTTTTGAAAAGGAATATCA
>JAAYCV010000074.1 GCA_012729605.1 Ramlibacter sp.
ATAGCGCCAGCGCTTCGGCCGCCTGCAGGCGCAGCATGGCTGGCTGTTGCGCGGCGGTGGGTGCCTGTAGCGCCGTGCCGAGCGATTGCTCCAGCTGCGCCGCCAGGCCAGCCGGCTGCTGCGGCATGCGCACCAGCGTGGCCAGCGCCAGCTGCTGCGCCTTGAGTGTCAGCGTATCTTGCGGTATCTGATCCAGCCAGGGCTGCAGGCGCTGCAGCAGGCGCTCTCCGCGTTGCTGCTGTTGCGCCAGGTCACCAAACTCGGCGCCATCATGCAACTGGTGCGCGGCGACTGCCACACGCGTGCGCGGCACGTCCGCTACGGCACCATAGCCGGGCAGCTGGGTCACCCACCAGGCCAGGTTCATCGCCAGGCCGCCGGGTTCCTGGTGCTGCTCCAGCGCCTCGATCGCCTGGCGCGAACCATAGACCGGCAAGGCCAGCGCGATCAGCACGGCCAGCAGAATAAGCAGGATTTTTTTCATGACGGGGATTATCGCCTTGTGGCAGGACAGAAACGACACAGCCCGGCGATGCAGGCATCGGCCGGGCTGTCGGGAAAGGACAGTCGCGCGGGATCAGCTTTCCACGAAGGCGCGTTCGATCACGAAGTCGCCCGGTGTGGTGGTGTTGCCTTCCTTGAAGCCGCGTGCCTCGCACAGTGCCTTCAGGTCGCGCAACATATGCGGAGAACCGCAGATCATGACGCGGTCGGTTTCCGGGTTCAGCTCGGGCAGGCCCAGCTCGCGGGCCATTTGGCCGCTTTCGATCAGGGTGGTGATGCGGCCTTCGCGTTCGAACGGCTCGCGCGAGACGGTCGGGTAGTAGACCAGCTGTTCACGCACGATCTCGCCGAGGAACTCGTGCTCGGGCAGCTCCTGGGTGATGTAGTCGCGGTAGGCCAGCTCGTTGATGAAGCGCACGCCGTGTACCAGCACCACTTTCTCGAAGCGTTCATAGGTTTCCGGATCACGGATGATGGACATCCAGGGTGCCAGGCCGGTGCCGGTACCGAGCAGGTACAGGTTCTTCGCCGGCAGCAGGTAGTCGATCAGCAGCGTGCCGGTGGGCTTCTTGCCGACGATGATGGTGTCGCCTTCCTTGATGTGCTGCAGCTGGCTGGTCAGCGGGCCGTCCTGCACCTTGATGCTCAGGAACTCCAGATGCTCCTCGTAGTTGGCACTGGCGATGCTGTAGGCGCGCAGCAGCGGCTTGCCGTTGGGCTGCTTCAGGCCGATCATGGTGAAGTGGCCGTTGGAAAAACGCAGCGCGGTGTCGCGCGTGGTGGTAAAGCTGAACAGGGTGTCGGTCCAGTGGTGCACGGACAGGACTTTTTCTTCTAGGAAGGCGCTCATGATGATGAAAAAGGGTGGCTCTGGCTGCCATCCGGTGGTTAGGGGAATCCTATATTGTCCTTTACTTGCCACTTCAGGTAAAGCACAAGCATATAAGCCAAACGAATAAGACGCACGCCTACCGACCCGGTCTACAGCAGCCAACCGGGCTCTGGGTGCATAATTCGCGCATGACGCAAGCCCGACGCAATATCGTGATCCTGATCTCCGGTGGCGGCTCCAACATGGCCGCCATTGTCCGTACTGCCAAGCAAGAGCACTGGCAGCGCCGCCTTGGCGCGCATGTGGCGGCAGTCATCAGCAACAAGGCCGATGCCGGTGGCCTGCAGCTGGCCAGTGAGCAGGGCATTGCCACCGCCGTGGTCGACCACAAGGCCTATCCGGACCGCGCCGCCTTTGACGCAGCGCTGGCCGAACAGATCGACAGCCACCAGCCGGCGCTGGTGGTGCTGGCCGGCTTCATGCGCATCCTCACGCCCGAGTTCGTGGCGCGCTATGCGGGGCGGCTGGTGAATATCCATCCCTCGCTGCTGCCCGCGTTTACCGGCCTGCACACGCACCAGCGCGCGATCGATGCCGGCTGCAAGTACGCCGGCGCTACCGTGCACCAGGTCACGGCCGAACTCGACCATGGTCCGATCCTGGCCCAGGCTGTGGTGCCGATCCTGCCCGGCGATACCGCCGCTGCCCTGGCCGCGCGCATCCTGACGCAGGAGCACCTGATCTACCCGCGCGCCATCGCCGACTGGCTGCAGCAGACCACCCCTGTCCCGGAGGTCGCATGAACCCGAACCAGCTGCCCGTGACCGTTCCCGCCCCCAACGACGTGGTGGTGGCCTGGCCTGAACAGCCGCAACAGCTGTTCCTGCTGCTGCATGGTGCGGGTCAGCGCCCGGCCGACATGCGGGACATGGCGCAGCAGTTGGCCGATGCCTTTCCCGAAGGCCTGGTCGCCTGTATTGCGGCGCCGCACCAGCATGATGATGGCGAAGGCTTCCAGTGGTACTCGGAGCGTGGCGAAAACGATGACAACCGTCTCGAGCGGGTGCTGCCGGCACGCGGCGAACTTATGCGCACGCTGCAGGCCTGGCAACAGGCCTGTGGCCTGGGGCCGGAGCGCACTGCGCTGCTCGCCTTTGGCCAGTCCGGCATGCTGGCGCTGGAAGCGGTGGTGGCCAGCGACGCCGTGGCTACCCGCCTGTTTGCCGTGGCCTGCCGTTTTTGCACGCTGCCCGAAGCCATGCACCTGCAGACCACGCTGCACTGGCTGCACGGCAAGACTGATACGCAGCTGTCCTACCAGGCCGCCACCGAGGCCGCGTATCGTCTGCGCGCGCTGGATGCCGACTTTTCCGTCGATGTCTATCCGGATACCGGCCACGAATTCAGCGCGGAGATGCAGCAGCGCGTGCTGCACCTGCTGCGCAACCATGTACCGCTGCGCATCTGGCGCGAAGCGATGCAGCAGGGCGGCCAGCCGGCGGCCGATGACGACCGCACGATTCACTGATGGATACGTTTCGCGTGTGACAGGCGCTTGACATTTGACCTGCTTGCCTCAAACTGGACGGTATTGATTGTTCCAGTGAGGGCTGTTCCGTTCATGACCGATTCGATTGTGGGTTTCCTGTTGCGCGTGTTCCTGTGGGGCGCTGCCGCCATCTTCACCATCAGTTTCCTGATCGTGGGGGCGTTTGCGGCCGTGCTGGGCGGCATCTGGATGCTGCTGACCGGTCGTAATCCCTTCAAGCTCTACCAGACCTATGCCGGCTTTGCGCGTCGCATGCCGGGCGGCGGTTTCCAGTGGGGCATGCCTGGCGCCGCCACGCAGCCGGCGACCGAGCCGCAAACTGCCAGCGAGCGCGTGCAGGAGCGTTTCAGCAACCCGCGTACCGAGGTCGAGGACGTGGCCGTGAAGGAAGTACGCTAAGCCGCTGGCAGTAGTGCCTTCAGGCCTTGCGTAGCACGACGGCAGGCTGGGTGCGCGGCAGCAAGGCCGTGGCCAGACCCAGCAGCGGCAACCAGGCACACCACTGGTAGACCCGCACAATGCCGTGCTGGTCGGCCAGCTGGCCCAGGCCGGCAGCGGCCATGCCACCCAGGCCAAACATCAGGCCAAACATCAGCCCCGACACCAGGCCCACGCGCCCCGGAACGGCTTCCTGTGCATACACCACCATCGCCGAAAACGCCGAGGACATGATCAGGCCGATCAGGATCACCAGCACGGCGGTCCAGAACAGGCTGGCGTGTGGCAGCAGCAGCGCAAACGGCGCCACGCCCAGGAACGACACCCAGATCACCGCCTTGCGACCAATGCGATCGCCCACCGGACCGCCGGCAAAGGTGCCGGCCGCCACTGCCGCCAGGAACATGAACAGGTACAGCTGGCTGTCACGCAGGCTGATGCCGAAGCGCTCCATCAGGTAGAAGGTGAAGTAGTTGGTGATGGAGGCGGTGTAGACAAATTTGGCAAACATCAGCACCGCAATTACGGCGATGGCGCGGATGACGGTGGCACGGTCCAGCGGCGGAGGCTGCTGGCTGGCGAGCTTGCGGATCTGCGCCTGGCCATGGCGCGCGCTCCAGCGTGACAGCTGCCACAGCACCACGATGGCGAGCAGGGCGATCAGCATGAACCAGGCGATGGCCGGCTGGCCGAATGGCACGACGATGGCGGCTGCCAGCAAGGGGCCGATCGCCGAGCCGGTATTGCCACCGACCTGGAACATCGACTTCGCCGTGCCAAAGCGCCCGCCCGAACCCATGCGCGCCACGCGCGAGGCTTCCGGGTGGAAGGTGGCCGAACCCAGCCCGACCACACAGGCGGCCACGATCAGCATTGGAAAACTGCCGGCCACGGCTAGCATGCCGATGCCGGTCAGCGTCAGCACCATGCCGCTGGGCAACAGCCAGGGCTTGGGGTGCTTGTCGGTGTAGAAGCCGATCCAGGGCTGGAACAGCGAGGCCGTGACCTGGTAGGCCAGCGCGATCAGGCCGATCTGGCCAAAGCTCAGCGCAAACTGCGTCTTCAGCATCGGGTAGATCGCCGGCAGCAGCGCCTGGATCAGGTCATTCAGCAGGTGCGACAGGCCGGCGGCGGCCACGACCGGCAGCACAAAGCCCGGCGCGGGTGCGGCCGTCGTTGCAGAAGAAGAGGAAGACATGTACATGAAAAACAGGCACCGGCTTGCGCTGGTGCCTGGGGTCATCGGGTTACGGGAAGGCTCAGGCTTCCTTGCGCAGCGCCGGGAACAGGATCACGTCGCGGATGCTGCCGCTGTCAGTCAGCAGCATGATCAGGCGGTCGATGCCGATGCCGCAGCCACCCGTGGGTGGCATGCCGTATTCCAGCGCACGGATGAAGTCGTGGTCGAAGTACATGGCCTCGTCGTCGCCGGCGTCCTTGGCGTCGACCTGGGCCTGCAGGCGCGCGGCCTGGTCTTCGGCATCATTCAGCTCGGAGAAGCCGTTGGCCATCTCGCGGCCGGTGATGTAGAGCTCGAAGCGCTCGGTCACCTCGGGACGCTCGTCGTTGGCGCGCGCCAGCGGGCTGATTTCGGTCGGGTGCTCCATGATGAAGGTCGGCTGCCACAGTTGCTCCTCGACCTTTTCCTCGAAGAACAGCACTTGCAGCGCCGGCAGGCTGCGCTGGCTCAGGCGGTCCTTCTCTTCGCTCATGCCGAGGCGCTTGAGGGCGTCGATCAGCCAGGCGGCGTTGTCGACGTTGTCGCCGGCATCGGTATGCGCCAGGATCGCTTCGCGGATCGTCATGCGGCGGAACGGCTGCGACAGGTCGATTTCCTCGCCACCCTGGTAGGTCACGGTCAGCGAGCCGCGCGCCTGCATGGCGACATGGCGAATCAGCTTTTCGGTGTAGTCCATCAGGTCCTGGTAGTTCCAGAACGCCGCGTAGAACTCCATCATGGTGAATTCGGGGTTGTGGCGGACGCTGATGCCTTCGTTGCGGAAGCTGCGGTTGATTTCGAACACGCGCTCGAAGCCGCCCACGATCAGGCGCTTCAGGTAGAGCTCGGGCGCGATGCGCAGGAACATGTCCTGGTCCAGCGCATTGTGGTGCGTGACAAAGGGCTTGGCATTGGCGCCGCCCGGGATCGGGTGCAGCATCGGCGTCTCGACTTCGAGGAAGCTGTTCTGCACCATGAAATCGCGCATGCTGCTGATGGCCTTGCTGCGTGCGATAAAGCGCAGGCGTGCGTCTTCATCGGTGATCAGGTCGACATAGCGCTGGCGGTACTTCAGCTCCTGGTCGGACACGCCGTGGAACTTGTCCGGCAGCGGGCGCAGGCTCTTGGTCAGCAGGCGGATGCGGGTGGCGTGCAGGGAGAGCTCGCCGGTGCGCGTCTTGAACACATGGCCTTCGGCGGCGATGATGTCACCCAGGTCCCATTTCTTGAAATCAGCGTACACCTCTTCACCCACGGCATCACGCGTGACGTAGATCTGGAAACGGCCGGTGGCGTCCTGCAGCGTGGCAAAGCTGGCCTTGCCCATGACGCGCTTGAGCATCATGCGGCCGGCAATCGTGGCTGGCGTGCTGTTGCCGGCCGTGATCTCTTCTTCGAACTGTTCCTTGGTCTTGCCGTCGAGGGCCTGCGCCAGGTCGGCGGCACGGTCGGAGGGCTTGAAATCGTTCGGGAAGGCCACGCCCTTGCCCTCGGCCTGGGCGGCGCGCAGGGTTTTCAGTTTCTCGCGGCGTTCGGCAATGAGCTGGTTTTCGTCGGCGGCGGGAACTTGAGGGGCTTGTTGCTGGTCGGACATGGCAAATGGAATAAGCAGCCACAGGCTGCGTAAATTTGGGTAAAACCCGTATTTTAGGGCTTCGGCTGGCTGCTGTCTTGTCCGATGCCGTGTAGCCTTGCCTCTGGGCCGGACTGTTGCGCCGGCAAGACCTCTGAAAGGAAGCCCCATGAAAGATCGCCTTGTCGTCCACTGGCGCCCGCTGCCACTGGCAGCCGTCCTGCTGCTCGGGGCCTGCGCGCAACAGGCGCCGCTGACGCCACCAGTGGCTACGCCTGCTCCTGCCGCGCCCCTGGCCAACAAGCGCGCCGATCTCTACGCTGCCCCGGCCATGGCGGCACCTGCCGCCGTCGGCATGGCCAGCATGGAGCGTCGCGCCATCATCATGCCGCCCGAGTATCGTCCGCCGGTACAGAATACCGAGCAGTACGGCCAGATCCAGGACAACCCGGTGCATGTGGTGGCGCGTGAGCCTGTCTCCACTTTCAGCATCGATGTCGATACCGGCAGCTACGCCAATGTGCGCCGTTTCCTGAACAACGGTCGACTGCCACCGGTAGACGCGGTGCGGGTGGAAGAGCTGATCAACTACTTCCCCTACGATTACGCGCGTCCGGCCGATAGCCGCCATCCGTTCGGCGTGAGCACCGAAGTGGCGCAATCGCCCTGGAAGAACGGCGCCGAGCTGCTGCGCATCGCGATCCAGGCGGCCGACCAGTCCTTTGGCAGCCTGCCGCCGGCCAACCTGGTGTTCCTGGTGGACGTGTCGGGATCGATGCAGTCCGAGGACAAGCTGCCACTGGTGAAGAAGACGCTGCGCCAGCTGGTGGATCAGCTGCGGCCGCAGGACCGCGTGACGCTGATCACCTATGCCAGCGGCGAGCAGCTGGTGCTGCCGCCGACGCCAGGCAACCAGCGCGACACCCTGCTGCGCGCCATCAACAGCCTGCAGGCTGGGGGCGCTACCGCCGGTGAGCAGGCCATGCAGCTGGCCTATCGCGAGGCCGAGCGTGCCTATATCCGTGGCGGCATCAACCGCATCCTGCTGGCCACCGATGGCGATTTCAACGTCGGTATCACCGACTTTGCCACGCTGCGCGGCATGGTGGCGGAGAAGCGCAAGTCCGGCATCTCGCTGACCACGCTGGGCTACGGCCAGGGCAACTACAACGAGCGCCTGATGGAGCAGCTGGCCGATGCCGGTGACGGCAACTACAGCTATATCGATACCGAACGCGAGGCGAAAAAAGTGCTGCGCCAGCAGCTGACTTCCACGCTGGCCACGGTCGCCAGTGACGTGAAGCTGCAGGTCGAGTTCAACCCGGCCACGGTGAGCCAGTACCGCCTGATCGGCTACGAGAACCGCATGCTGCGCCAGGAGGACTTCAATAACGACCAGGTCGATGCCGGCGAGATCGGTGCCGGCCATGCGGTCACAGCGTTGTACGAGATCATTCCGGCCGGCCGCCAGGGCTGGCTGAGCGATAGCCGCTACCAGCCGGCTGCCCCTGTGGCCAGCGGCCACGGCCAGGAATATGCCTATGTCAACATCCGCTACAAGCCGGTCGGCAAGAGCAGCAGCACGCTGTTGAGCGTGCCGGTACGCACCGGCAGCCAGCCGTTGGCGCAGGCCAGCACCGACATGCGCCACGCCACGGCGGTGGCCAGCTATGGCCAGCTGCTGCGCGGCGGCAAGACCACCGGAAACTTTGGCTGGAAGGACACACTGGCACTGGCGAAGGGCGCGAAGGGGCAGGATCCGTTTGGCCTGCGTGCCGAGTTTGTCGAGCTGGTCGAGACCGCCTCCAGCCTGTCCAGCCGAACACCGCCGATGGCGGTCGAGGAGCCGCCGCCGGCACTGCGTCCGTTGCCGCGCCCGGTACCGGTCGTGCCGATCCGGCATCCGCGCCTGCCGGTACAGCCGCAGCCGTATTGAGCCGACCCTGAAAAAACAGCCCGTGTAGCCAGATGGCCAACACGGGCTGGGGTGCAGGGCGCGAACGCTCAGGCGCTGACAGCCTCGGCCGGCTTGCGCTGCAGCATGGCCAGCGTATGGGCCACGGTCTTGCGCAGCTCACGGCGATCGCAAATCATGTCGATCGCACCCTTCTCGAGCAGGAATTCGGCGCGCTGGAAGCCGTCTGGCAGCGTCACGCGCACGGTGTTCTCGATCACGCGCGGGCCGGCAAAGCCGATCAGCGCCTTGGGCTCGGCAATCACCACGTCGCCGACAAAGGCGAAGCCGGCACTGACGCCGCCCATGGTCGGGTCGGTCAGCACGCTGATGTAAGGCAGGCCCTGCTTGGCCAGGCGTGTCAGCGAGGCGTTGGTCTTGGCCATTTGCATCAGGCTCAGCAGGCCTTCCTGCATGCGCGCGCCGCCGGTGGCGGTGAAGCAGACAAAGGGCAGCTGCTTTTCCACGGCGTACTCGACGCCGCGCACAAAGCGCTCACCGACCACGCTGCCCATGGAGCCGCCCATGAAGTCGAACTCGAAGCAGGCCGCGACCAGCGGAATGCTGTGCACGCTGCCCTGCATCACGATCAGGGCATCGGTTTCGTTGGTGGCGTCCAGCGCCTCTTTCAGGCGTTCCGGGTACTTGCGGCTGTCCTTGAACTTCAACGCGTCAAGCGGCAGCACTTCCTGGCCGATTTCATGGCGGCCTTCGGGATCCAGGAACAGGTCCAGACGCTGGCGCGCGCCCATGCGGTGGTGGTGGCCACACTCGGGGCAGACGTGCTGGTTCTTGTCCAGATCGCTCTTGTACAGGGTGGTATCGCAGCTCGGGCACTTGATCCACACGCCTTCGGGGATGAAGGTGGAGCGCTCGGATGATCGCGGTGTCTTGGTTGCCTTGGTCGGCAACAGTTTTTCCAGCCAGCTCATAGGTTTGCTTTCGTTTTCTGATGCAGCGACATTATGCATCCAGTGCGCTACGGATATCTTGCAGGAATCTTGCAGCCGCCTGCGGGATGCCCTCGCCGGTCTGGTCGGCGATCAGCTGCATGATCTTGCTGCCGATCACCACGGCATCGGCGTGCTGGCCGATGGCGCGTGCGCTCTCGGCATCGCGGATGCCGAAGCCGACGCCGATCGGGATCTTCACGTGCTGGCGGATGCGCGGAATCGCCTCGGCCACGGCCGCGGTATCCAGCGCGCCGGAACCGGTCACGCCCTTGAGCGAGACGTAGTAGACATAGCCGGTGGCCAGCTCGGCGATCTGCTGCATGCGCTGCTCGGTGGAGGTGGGAGCCAGCAGGAAGATCTGGTCCATGTCGTGCGCGCGCAGCTGGGCGGCGAAATCCGCACTTTCCTCGGGCGGGTAGTCCACGACCAGCATGCCGTCGATGCCGGCGGCGCTGGCATCGCGCGCAAAGCTGCCGGCGCCATGACGCAGCTCGTAGTTCTCGACCGCGTTGCCGTAGCCCATCAGCACCACCGGGGTGCTGTTGTCCTGTTCGCGGAAGCTGCGCACCTGCTCCAGCACGGTGACCAGATTGACGCCCTGGGCAATCGCCTTTTCGCCGGCAGCCTGGATCACGGCGCCATCGGCCATCGGGTCGGTGAACGGGACGCCGAGTTCGATGATGTCGGAGCCGGCCGCGACGGCGGCGTGCATCAGCGGCACGGTGCAGTCACGCTCGGGGTAGCCGGTCATCAGGTAGGGAATCAGGGCCTTGCGCTTCTGCTCGGCCAGACGCTGCAGGGTGGGCTGGATACGGCTCATGCCTGGCCTCCTTTCACAACCAGACCGCGCATCGAGGGGCGGTCGTAATAATCTTCGCCGGACAGGTCGGCCACGGTGCCGATGTCCTTGTCGCCACGGCCGGACAGGTTGACCAGGATCGCCTGGTCGGGCGACATGGTCTTGGCCAGCTTCATGGCATGGGCCACGGCGTGGCTGGATTCCAGCGCCGGGATGATGCCTTCGGCGCGGCACAGGTAGTGGAAGGCGTCCAGCGCTTCCTGGTCGGTGATGCCGACGTATTCGGCACGGCCGATCTCCTGCAGCCAGGCGTGTTCGGGACCGACGCCGGGGTAGTCCAGGCCGGCGCTGATGCTGTGCGTTTCGGTGATCTGGCCGTTGGCGTCCTGCAGGATCATGGTGCGGTTGCCGTGCAGCACGCCCGGCTCGCCGCGTTCCAGCGAGGCCGAGTGCTTGCCGCTGTCCAGGCCTTCGCCGGCAGCCTCGACACCGATCAGGCGCGTGCCAGCATGTTCGATATACGGATAGAAGATACCCATGGCATTGCTGCCGCCGCCGACGCAGGCGACCACCGCATCGGGCTGGCGGCCCTGGTGCAGCGCCGGCATCTGTTCCAGGCATTCCTGGCCGATGACGCTCTGGAAATCGCGCACCATCATCGGGTAGGGATGCGGGCCGGCGACAGTGCCGATGATGTAGAAGGTGTTGTCGACGTTGGTGACCCAGTCGCGCATGGCTTCGTTGAGCGCGTCCTTGAGCGTGCGGCTGCCGGATTCGACCGGCACCACGGTGGCACCCAGCAGCTTCATGCGGAACACGTTGGGCGACTGGCGCTTGACGTCTTCGGCACCCATGTAGACCACGCACTCCAGGCCGAAGCGCGCGCAGATGGTGGCGGTGGCCACGCCGTGCTGGCCGGCACCGGTTTCGGCGATCACGCGCGGCTTGCCCATGCGCCTGGCCAGCAGTGCCTGGCCGATCACGTTGTTGATCTTGTGCGCGCCGGTGTGGTTCAGGTCCTCGCGCTTGAGGTAGATCTGGGCGCCGCCCATTTCACGGCTCATGCGTGCCGCGTGGTAGACCGGCGAGGGGCGGCCGACGTAATGTGCCAGCTCGTACTGGAATTCGGCGAGGAATTCGGGATCGTTCTGGTAGTGGGCGTAGGCTGCGCGCAGCTCCTCGATGGCGTGCGTCAGCGTTTCGGAAATGAACGCACCGCCGAACTTGCCAAAGTGCCCGTTGGCATCGGGATAGTGGTAATCAGACATGAAAAAACCCTGGTCAGGCTGGAAGGGCGTCGGCGGCGCGTACGGCCGCGACGAAGGCGCGCATCTTGTCGGCATCCTTGATGCCCTTGGCCGACTCTATGCCGGAACTGACATCGACGGATAGCGCAGTGCAGCAGTCACGCAGGCGCGCGATGCCGTCGCCCACGTTTGCAGGCGTCAGTCCACCACTCAAGACGAGGGGAGCGTTGACGTTTGTTGTAAGGAGTGACCAATCGAATGCCTTGCCACCGCCGCCATAGCCATCCACCTTGGCATCGAGCAGGATGGCCTGGGCGCGCGAATACTGTTGGCAAAATTGTAGCAAGTCAAAGCTGCTGCCGGTACCCAGCGGGATATGCGCGGCGCGCAGCCAGGCGCGATGCGGGCCGGCCGCCTGTTCGCAGCGCTGCGGACTCTCGTCGCCATGGAACTGCCAGCTGGCGTGTGGTACGGCCTCAGCGGCGTCCTGCAGCAGGGCGTCATCGGCATTGACGAACAGCAGCACCGGCGTGACAAAGGGCGGCAGCCGGCGCGCCAGCTGGGCGGCGCGCTGCGGGCTGACGGCGCGCGGGCTGGGCGCGTAGAGCACAAAACCGATGGCATCGGCACCACAGGCGACGGCAGCGTCGACGTCCTGTTCGCGCGTGAAGCCGCAGAACTTGATGCGGGTACGGGGGGGGAGTTGCATGGGGGGTATTGTGGCCCATGGGGCCGATTTGTGTCGGCAGCCTGGCAATGGTCGATGCCGCTGCCTGCCGATTCACCCCGGCAACCAGTCAAACGCCGCCGTCCGCTCCGGCAAGCCCCACTCCGGCGCATACACTGGCCCGGAAAAATACAGCCCGTCCGGCGAGAAGGTGGGCGCGGCAGCATCGCGGCTGCGTGCGGCGATCACCTGGTCGATCCATTCCGGCGGCTGGTTGCCGTGGCCAACGGCGAGCAGGCAGCCCATGATGTTGCGGATCATGTGGTGCAGAAAGGCATTGGCCTGGAATTCGAAGCGCCAGTAGGCGCCGTGCCGGCTGATGGCAATGCGCTGCACCGTCTTCACCGGGCTCAGCGCCTG
>JAAYCV010000075.1 GCA_012729605.1 Ramlibacter sp.
ATCTCGTCCAGCCAGCGCAGGTACTCCAGCTCCTGCTGGCGGCTGCCAAACAGCGGTACGGGCGGCGCCGAACTCATGCGCACCGCGGCGCTCAGCGCGGTACGCACCGAATCGGCCAGATGCTCTTCCTTCTGTGCGCCGGCCCAAGCCAGCGGCCAAGGCGCAGACGCGAGCAGCCCGGCTCCGCCCCAGCGCGCCGTGGCCTGCAGCCAGTGGCGCCGGGAAAAGGCAGGCGACTGCAGCATGGCCGGCTTACAGGCCCAGCTTGTCGCGCAGCAGCGCGTCGATATCGGCCAGGGCCAGCTTGCTGGCCTCCTTGTCACGACGCTGCTGGTATTCGACTTCACCGGCCTGGATGCTACGGTCGGACAGCACCACGCGGTGCGGCACGCCAATCAGCTCCCAGTCGGCAAACATCACGCCCGGGCGCTCGCCGCGGTCATCCAGGATCACATCCACGCCGGCGTCCAGCATGGACTGGTACAGGCGCATCGCCTCGGCCTTGACCGCCTCGCTGCGGTCCATGCCAATCGGGCAGATCACCAGCGTGAACGGCGCGATCGCCTCGGGCCAGATCATGCCGCGCTCGTCGTGGTTCTGCTCGATCGCCGCTGCCGGCAGGCGCGTGATGCCGATGCCGTAGCAGCCCATCTCGAAGTGTTTCGCCTTGCCATTGACATCGAGGAAGGTGGCGTTCATGGCCTGGCTGTACTTGGTGCCCAGGTAGAACACATGGCCAATCTCGATACCGCGCTCGATCGCCAGCACGCCCTGGCCGTCCGGCGACAAATCACCCTCGACGATGTTGCGCAGGTCGGCGACCAGTTCCGGCTCGGGCAGGTCACGGCCCCAGTTGACGCCGGTGATGTGGGCATCTTCCTGGTTGGCGCCGCAGATCCAGTCGGCCATGATGGCGACTTCGCGGTCGGCCACCACGCGCACCGGCTGGCGCGTGCTGATCGGGCCCAGATAACCGGGGCGCGTGCCAAAGTGCGCCACGATCTCGTCCTCGGTAGCAAAGCGGTAACCCTTGTCCAGGCCCGGCAGCTTGCCGACCTTGACCTCGTTCATGTCGTGGTCGCCGCGCAGCAGCAGCAGCCAGATCTGGCTGCCCGTGATGTTGCCGGCCTCGTCCGTCACGTCGGTCGCCAGCACCAGCGACTTGACCGTGGTCTGCAGCGGCACCTTCAGGAACTCGGCGACATCGGCACAGGTGCTCTTGCCCGGCGTCGGCGTGACCTGCATCGCCTGGCTGGCAGCAGGACGCGACTGCGTCGGCGCCAGCGCCTCGGCCTTCTCGATATTGGCCGCGTACTCGCTGTTCGGGCAGTAGACGATGGCGTCTTCGCCGGTGGCGGCGATCACCTGGAATTCCTGGCTCAGGTCGCCACCGATGGCGCCACTGTCGGCCGCCACGGCGCGGTAGTCCAGGCCGAAGCGATCGAAGATGCGACGGTAGGTATCCACCATGTTCTGGTAGCTGTCGCGCGCGGCATCGGAATCCTTGTCGAAGCTGTAGGCGTCCTTCATGATGAACTCGCGGCCACGCATCAGGCCGAAGCGCGGGCGTCGCTCGTCGCGGAACTTGGTCTGGATCTGGTACAGGTTCTTGGGCAGCTGCTTGTAGCTGCGGAAGTCCTGGCGCGCAATGTCGGTCACCGCCTCTTCGCTGGTCGGCTGGATAACGAAATCGTTGTCATGGCGATCCTGGAAACGCAGCAGCTCGTCGCCCATCTGGTCGAAACGGCCTGTTTCCTTCCACAGCTCGCCCGGCTGCACCACTGGCATGGTCAGCTCGATGGCACCGGAACGGTTCATTTCCTCGCGCACGATAGCCTCGACCTTGCGGATCACGCGCAGGCCCATCGGCATGTAGTTGTAGATGCCGGCGCCCAGCTTCTTGATGAAGCCGGCACGCATCATGAGTTGGTGGCTGACGATCTCGGCATCGGCCGGGGCGTCACGCAGGGTGGTAATCAGGAACTGGGAAGCTTTCATGGTTCTGCAGGATAGGAAAACACGCCAGGCAACAGCCTTCCCTGCTGCATGGCAACAACTCGTATTCTCGTTGATATCCAGGCCCAACAGTGCATAATGGTCGCATTAAAGAATTGGAGTTGATCATGCTCGACCGGGAAGGGTTCCGCCCCAACGTCGGCATCATCTTGCTCAACCGCAAGAACCAGGTGTTCTGGGGCAAGCGTATTCGCACCCACAGCTGGCAATTCCCCCAAGGCGGCATAGATCGCGGGGAATCGCCCGAACAGGCCATGTATCGTGAACTGCGAGAGGAAGTTGGCCTCCTCCCGCATCATGTCCGCATCGTCGCCAGAACCCGGGACTGGTTGCGCTATGAAGTGCCAGACCGTTTTATCCGCCGCGAATCGCGCGGCCATTACAAGGGCCAGAAGCAGATCTGGTACCTGCTGCAACTGCTGGGTCAGGACTGGGAGCTGGATCTGCGTGCCAGTGACCGCCCCGAATTCGATGCCTGGCGCTGGAACGATTACTGGGTGCCGCTGGATGTCGTCGTCGAGTTCAAGCGCGGCGTCTACGAGATGGCGCTGACCGAACTGGCCCGTTTCCTGCCGCGCAACGACCAGCGCAACCGCTATCTGCGCAACCCGCAGGGCAAGCCGCGCGCCGAGCGCCAGGACGATCCCATGCGCGCCATGGGCAATCTGCGCCCGCTGCAATCTGCGGCCATGCGCAACACGCTGGATCTGCCGCCCGGTGCCAGCTTCGACCCGCAACCCCCTACTGCAGGCGATACCCCATCATGAAGTTCTCCCATTCGCTGGCCGGCTGCGGCCTGCTCGCTCTCGGCCTGCTGGCCAGCACCGCCAGCCAGGCCCAGATCCAGCTCTGGGGCGGCGGTCCCAAGGAAGACCAGCCCGAGATCCTGAAGGAAACGACACAGGAAAGCCCGGTGCCACCGGCTCCGGCGCTGAGCACGCGCAAGCTGGTGGATATCGAGATGCCCGGGTTTTCCGCCATGCGCACCTCGGTGGACCTGGACAGCGTCGAAGTGGCTCCCGATGGCATCGTGCGCTATGTGGTATTGATGCAGGGTCGCGATGGCGCTGCCAGCCGTAGCGCCTACTACCAGGGCATCAATTGCACGACCTTTGCCGTGCGCACCTATGCCCGTTACGATTTCAACACCACGCCTCCCGGCTGGGAAAACGTCGAGACAGACTGGACCAGCCTGCATGACCGCCAGACCAACCGCCAGGCCCGTGCGATTGCCAGCAGCGGCCTCTGCACCGGCCTGACGCCGCCAACGTCTTCGCGCGATGCACGCCGCATCCTGCGCACCGGCCAGTCACTCTGGGACCGCAACGGCGGCTACTGAACCGGCAAGTCTCAGAGCATCACCAGGTTGTCGCGGTGCACGAACTCCGGTTCGGCCGCGTAACCCAGGATCGCCGTGATCTCGCGCGAAGGATGGCGGCATAGCTGGCGCGCCTCGTGGCTGGCATAGTTGGCCAGGCCACGCGCAATCTCCTGCCCTTCCGGCGTACAGATCGCAATCACTTCGCCACGGCGGAACTCGCCGCGCACTTCGGTCATACCAATCGGCAGCAGACTCTTGCCTTCGTGCTTCAGCTTGGCCACGGCACCGGCATCGACCAGCACCGAGCCGTGCAGCTTCAGGTGATCCTTCATCCACTGCTTGCGCGCCTGCATCTTGGGCGTGGTGGCAATCAGTGCGGTGCCGATGATCTCGCCCTGCATCAGGCGCAGCAGCGCATCCGGCTCGCGGCCCCAGGCGATCACAGTGCTGGCACCGGAACCGGCGGCACGGCGTGCCGCCAGCACCTTGGTCAGCATGCCGCCGGTACCAATCGTGCTGCCGGCGCCACCGGCCATGGCCTCCAGCGCCGGATCGCCGGCGCGCGCCACCTGCACCAGCTTGGCCTGCGGATTCTTGCGCGGATCGGCATCGAACAGGCCCTTCTGGTCGGTCAGGATCACCAGCAGGTCGGCCTCGATCAGGTTGGCCACCAGCGCACCCAAGGTGTCGTTGTCACCCAGCTTGATCTCGTCGGTAATCACCGTGTCGTTCTCGTTGATGACCGGCAGCACGCCCAACTCCAGCAGCGTCAACAGCGTGGAGCGTGCATTCAGGTAGCGCTCGCGATCGGCCAGGTCGGCGTGCGTCAGCAGGATCTGCGCCGATTGCAGCTGGTTTTCACGCAACTTGGTCTCGTACATCTGCGCCAGGCCCATCTGGCCAACGGCGGCCGCAGCCTGCAGTTCGTTGACCTCCTTCGGGCGCGTGCGCCAGCCCAGGCGCAGCATGCCTTCGGCGATAGCCCCGCTGGACACCATGACCACCTCGCGGCCATCGGCACGCAGGGCGGCCAGCTGGCGGCACCATTCACCGATTGCCGCCTCGTCCAGTCCGCGCCCTTCGTTGGTCACCAGGCTGGAGCCGACCTTGACGACAATGCGGCGGGCAGACAGCAGCATGCTGACGGGATCGGGCTGGAAGGCAAGCTCGGACATGATGGAGACTCGGGACAGGTTCGGGAAGGTGCCGCAGCACCGGTGTTGTTCTTATTCGGCAGCCGGCTTCTTGCGACGTACCGGGCGCCTGCGGGCGGGTGCAGGCTGCGATTCGGTCTGCGGCGCATCTTCGTCAGGCAGCTCGATGAAGCGCGGATCCTGCTCCGGCTCGGGCGGCAGCTCCTCGACCTGTACCTGATGCACGTGCTGATAGATTTCGCGGATCAGCTGCTCGCAGCCTTCACGCGTGAGAGCAGAAATCTGGTGCACCGGGCCCTTCCAGCGCAGGCGCTTGACCATATCCTTGACGCGCGCCTCGCGCTCGTCTGCGGGCACCATGTCAAGCTTGTTCAGCACCAGCCAGCGCGGCTTGGCGTACAGCTCGGCGTCGTATTTTTTCAGTTCACCGACAATCGCCTTGGCCTGTGCCACCGGATCAACTTCGTCGTCGAACGGCGCCATGTCGATCACGTGCAGCAGCAGACGCGTGCGCTGCAAGTGGCGCAGGAACTGGTGCCCCAGGCCGGCGCCTTCGGCTGCACCTTCGATCAGGCCGGGCACATCGGCCACGACAAAGCTCTGCTCCGGACCGACGCGCACCACACCCAGGTTCGGGTGCAGCGTGGTAAACGGATAGTCGGCAATCTTGGGGCGGGCGTTGGAGACAGCCGCAATAAAGGTGGACTTGCCAGCGTTGGGCATGCCGAGCAGGCCGACATCGGCCAGCACCTTCAACTCCAGCTTGACGCTGCGACGGTCACCGGGATGACCCAGCGTCTTCTGGCGCGGCGCGCGGTTGATGGAACTCTTGAAGCGCAGGTTGCCGTAGCCACCCTCACCGCCCTTGGCGATCAGGATTTTCTCGCCCGGAACCAGCAATTCGAACAGCGTCTCGCCGGTTTCGGCGTCGGTGATGATGGTGCCGACCGGCATCTTCAGCGTGATGTCATCGCCGGCAGCACCGAACATGTCGGAACCCATGCCGTGCTGGCCACGCTTGGCCTCGAAGCGGCGCGTGTAGCGGTAGTCCACCAGGGTGTTGAGGTTGGTATCGGCAATCGCCCAGACATGGCCGCCACGACCACCGTCGCCGCCATCGGGACCGCCGAATTCCTTGTATTTCTCGTGGCGGAACGAAGCGCAGCCATTGCCGCCGTCGCCCGCAGCGATGTCGATGAACGCTTCGTCAACGAATTTCATGCCAGTATTTCCTGTGCGGATGCCGTGGTTCCGCTGTATCGGCAAATTGTAGGCGATCCGTATCGCCAGAAAACACAAGCCCCGAACCTTGGCGGCATCGGGGCTTGGCGAACCGGCATCCACAGATGCCGTTGGTCAGCTGGGAAGGATTACTCCGCCGGAGTAATGTCCACCACCTGCTTGTTCAGGGCGCCACGGGTGTCGAAAGACACGTGGCCGTCCACCAGGGCGAACAGGGTGTGGTCGCGGCCCACGCCCACGTTGTTGCCAGCGTGGAACTTGGTGCCACGCTGACGCACGATGATGGAGCCAGCGCTGATCAGTTGACCGCCGAACGCCTTCACGCCCAGCATCTTGGGCTTGGAATCACGCCCGTTACGCGTAGAGCCGCCGCCTTTTTTCTGTGCCATGACTTACTCTCCTTCGGGCATCAAGCGTTGATGGAAGCAATTTCCAGTTCTGTGAACTGCTGACGATGGCCCTGGCGCTTCTGGTAATGCTTGCGACGGCGCATCTTGAAGATGCGAACCTTGTCGTGCTTGCCATGAGCGACCACCTTGGCCACTACGGTTGCGCCGGACACCAGGGGAGTTCCCACGGTCAGGGTGTCGCCGTTGCCGACGGCCAGAACCTGATCGATGGTGATCTCGTTACCTTCGTCCGCAGCAATCTGTTCTACTTTAATCTTGTCGCCAGCCGCAACGCGATACTGCTTGCCGCCGGTTTTTATGACTGCGTACATGTGTAAACCTCAAATATGGATTCTTGCCAGACGGATTTCCGGCAAGCCAAAGATATTAACGCATTCCTTCTGCAGCGTCAAGCAGGCACCTGCTGCAAAGCAACAATAACAGCCGGAACTGGTCGCAGCCCTCCTTGGGTGCCGTTGCAGCCTCCTATAATCATCTGATGACTTCGAGGTCGCCCGCTTCTTGGCGGAACCACGCGACCGGCCGTTGCCACCCATTTTTCAGGATTCCACCTTGTCTGCCTCGCCACAACAATCTGCCTTGAACCTGGTCGCTCCCGACATGCAGGCCGTGGACCGCGTGATACAGAACCGACTGGATACCCGCGTACCGCTGGTGGCCGAAGTGGCGCAATACATCATCTCCGCCGGCGGCAAGCGCCTGCGCCCGGCCATGCTGCTGATGATGGCCAACGCACTGGGCTACCAGGGCACACTGCACCACCATCTGGCAGCGCTGATCGAATTCATCCACACGGCTACCCTGCTGCACGATGACGTGGTCGACGAATCCACGCTGCGCCGCAACCGTCCCACGGCCAACGCCACCTTTGGCAACCCGGCCAGTGTGCTGGTCGGCGACTTCATCTACACGCGCGCCTTCCAGATGATGGTCGAGACGCACAATATGCGCGTCATGGAAATCCTCGCCGAGGCGACCAACGTGATCTCCGAAGGCGAGGTGATGCAGCTGATGAACATGCACGATGCCTCGCTCGATGAAGCCGGCTACCTGCACGTGATCCGTTCCAAGACCGCCAAGCTGTTCGAGGCCAGCACGCGCCTGAGCGCCGTGATCGCCGGCTGCGACAGCGCCCAGGAAGAACGCTGCGCCGAATACGGCCAGGCACTGGGTACCGCCTTCCAGATCATCGACGATGTGCTGGACTACGAAGGCCAGGTCGAGGAACTCGGCAAAAACGTGGGCGATGACCTGCGTGAAGGCAAGGCCACGCTGCCGCTGATCCTGGCGATGCGCAATGGCTCGCCAGAGCAATCCGCCCTGGTACGCGAAGCGATCGAGAACGGCTCGGTCGAGCGCCTGCACGATGTGGTGGCCGTGGTGCGCAGCACTGGTGCCCTGGACGGCGCCCGTCAGGCTGCCGCCGCCGAGGCACAGCGCGCCATCGACGCCATGGCCACCCTGCCCGTCAACGCCTGGAGCGATGCTCTGCGCGCCCTGGCCGAACAGCTGCAGCACCGCAAAACCTGAGCAAGGCGCCTGCAGCCTGCGCGCTGCATGTCTACAATGGTTGCATGAACGCGACCACCCTCTCCCTGGATGCGGCCCTCAATGCCGACCTCCATTGCCACTCGACCGTGTCCGATGGCACGCAGTCGCCTGAATGGCTGGCACAGCGTGCCGCCGACAACGGCGTCCAGCTCTGGGCGCTGACCGATCACGACGAGGTAGCGGGCTGCGCCCGTGCCGCCACTGCTGCGGCTGCCCTGAACCTGCCCTTTCTGGCCGGCGTGGAAATCTCCATCACCTACATCGACAAGACGGTGCACATCGTCGGCCTGGGCGTGGATCCGCAACACCCTGGCCTGGTCGAAGGCCTGCGCCAGACACGCGGCGGCCGCGACGAGCGCGCGCGCGAGATCGCCGATCAGCTGGCGGCGGCCGGCATCCCCGGCGCTTACGAAGGCGCACTCCAGTTTGTCGGCAACCCGGACCTGATCTCGCGTTCACACTTTGCCCGCTTCCTGGTTGAAACCGGCGTCTGCGCCGATGTCCCCGAAGTGTTCCGCAACTACCTGACAGAAGGCAAGCCCGGCTACGTGCCGCACCGCTGGGCCTCGCTGGAACAGGCCGTGCAATGGATCCGCGATGCCGGCGGCGTCGCCATCATCGCCCATCCGGCACGCTACGATTTCACGCCGCAGGAAGAGCATGCCCTGTTCTCACGCTTCAAGGAGCTGGGCGGACAGGCCGTGGAAGTCATGACCAGCAGCCACTCTGAAGCCGAAGTGCAGCAGTACGCCCAGATGGCGCGCGACTATGGCCTGCATGCCTCGCGCGGCAGCGATTTCCATTCGCCCAACGAAAGCCGCATCGACCTGGGCACCTTGCCTGCACTGCCCGCTGGCCTGCAGCCGGTCTGGCAACTGCTGGCCAGCCGCATCCGCTACCCGCAACCTGTTGCCACCGGAGCCTGACATGGCCTTTCTGCTCGACATCCACCCCGAAGATCCGCAACCGCGCCTGCTGCGCCAGGCCGCCGACATGCTGCGCAAGGGCGAAGTGCTGGCGGTGCCCACCGATTCCAGCTATGCCCTGGTCTGCCATCTGGACGACAAGTCCGCCAGCGACCAGCTGCGCCGCATCCGCCAGATGGATGACAAGCACCTGCTGACCCTGCTCTGCCGCGACCTGAGCGAGCTGGCCAGCTATGCGCGTGTCGACAACCGCCAGTTCCGCCTGCTCAAGCAGGCCACGCCCGGCCCCTTCGTGTTCGTGCTCGAAGCCTCCAAGGAGGTGCCGCGCCGCCTCAGCCATCCCTCGCGCAAGACCATCGGCCTGCGCGTGCCGGCCCACAAGACGCTGCTGGCGCTGCTGGAAGAACACGGCGCGCCGTTGCTGAGCGCCACGCTGATCCTGCCCGGCGAAGACGACCCGCTGAACGATCCCGATGAGATCCTGGACCGGCTGGAACACCAGGTCGCTGCCGTGGTCGCCAGCGGCAGCTGCCCGCTGCAGCCCACCACCGTGGTCGACCTGACACCGATGGACAAGGGCGATGCCCCGGAACTGATCCGTCAGGGTGCCGGCGATCCGGCCCTGCTCGGCCTCTGAGCCGCTCCGGGCCAGCCCTGCCTTCACGAAAGTATTGCCATGGATATCAGCCAGCTCATCCAGAACATCAGCATCTATGCCATCCCGGTGCTGCTGTCGATCACCCTGCACGAAGCCGCCCATGGCTATGTGGCGCGCCATTTCGGTGACAACACGGCCTGGAGCCTGGGCCGCGTCACGCTCAACCCGTTCAAGCACATTGATCCGGTCGGCACCATCCTGATCCCGATCGCGCTGCTGTTCATGACCGGCGGCAAGTTCCTGTTCGGCTACGCCAAGCCGGTACCGGTGCGCATGGACCGGCTGCGCAATCCGCGCCGCGACATGCTGTGGGTCGCGCTGGCCGGTCCCGGCTCCAACTTCATCCAGGCGATTTTCTGGGCCTCACTCTACTACCTGCTGCAGCTGGGCGGCATCCGCGAGGAATTCTTCCTGAAGATGTGCACCGGCGGCGTACTGGTCAACGTGGTGATGTTCGTGTTCAACCTGTTTCCGCTGCTGCCGCTGGATGGCGGTCGCATCCTGGCCAGCCTGTTGCCGCCCAGGCTGGCCATGCAGTTTGCCCGTATCGAGCCTTTCGGCTTTTATATCGTGCTGCTGCTGGTGGTCACTGGCGTGGCTGGCGCGATCTGGATGATGCCACTGATGCATGCCACCTATGGCGTAATTGAAACTTTGATGGCACCTTTGCGCGCACTTTTGCAGTAATCCCCATAATTACTATAAAATGCTGGACATGCATTCTTAAGCGATCATCAAAGCGTCAATCTTCTGCAAGTTTGGCCAAACATGTGATCATCCTTATTCCAAAGGGTTGACTACCTTGAGGGTCGCTGCATGTAATGCTCCCCTGTGATTACCACACCCTCATACCATGTCCTATTTCATCATCGAAGACCACCCCCTGTACCGCGAAGCCCTCGGCAACCTGATCCGCCGCATCAAGCCGGGCACGGAAGTGGTCGAACTGGAACGCGTTGGCAGCCTGCCGCTCGCCGTCAAGACCCATGGCGAACCCGATGCCATCCTGCTGGATCTGACCCTGAGCGACACCCTGGGCTATTCCGGCATCCGTGAAATCCGCCACCACTACCCGAACGCCCTGCTCGTCACGGTCTCCGACCTGCCGGACGGTGAAACCGATGCGTCCTGCCTGGAAGCCGGCAGCGATGCCTACCTGTCCAAGCAGCTCAACAGTGCCGAACTGTATACCTCGCTGCGCCAGCTGCTGATTCCGGACAGCGTGGAAGAAGAAAGCCCGCTGACCAACAGCAAGCTCTCCAAGCGCCAGGTGCAGCTGCTGGCCGCGCTGGAAGAAGGGCTGAGCAACCGCGACATCGCCGAACGCCTGGGCATCAGCGAGCACACCGTCAAGGTGCACCTGTGGCGCCTGTTCCGCCGCCTTGGCGTCAAGAGCCGCACCCAGGCCATCCACACGGCGCGCCTGAACGGCCTGTTCAACCAGTAAACCGGTCCCGTCCAAAAGCACAACGCCCCGTCTGCACTGCAGCGGGGCGTTGTCGTTGGCGGGTGTCAGGTCGGATCAGATGGGCAGCGCCACCAGATCGTGGCCGTCGGTATCGACGATGCGCGCCTGGGTAAAGGTACCGACCTTCAGCGTCTTGCTGATCTTCTGCGGCGGCAGCAGACGCACCAGGCCATCGATCTCGGGAGCATCGGCATAGCTGCGACCGACGGCACCCTTCTTGCCCAGCTGCGGCGCATGGTCTACCAGCACCTGCATGGTGGAACCGACACGCTGCTTCAGCTTGCTGATCGACACGCTTTCGGCCACAGCCATGAAGCGTGCACGACGCTCTTCGCGCACATCATCGGGCAAAGCACCCGGCAGTTCGTTGGCCGTGGCACCCTCCACCGGGGAATAGGCAAAACAGCCAGCGCGATCAATCTGTGCCGCCTCGACAAAGTCCAGCAGATCATGGAACTCGGCCTCGGTCTCGCCCGGGAAGCCGGCAATGAAGGTGCTGCGCACCACCAGCTGCGGGCAGAGCTCGCGCCAGCGCTGCAGGCGCTCCAGGTTGCGCTCACCGCTGGCTGGGCGCTTCATGCGCTTGAGCACATCGGGATGGCTGTGCTGGAACGGAACGTCCAGATACGGCAGGATCAGGCCCTCCGCCATCAGCGGGATGATCTCGTCCACGCTCGGGTAGGGGTAGACGTAGTGCAGGCGCACCCAGGCGCCATGTTCGCGCGCCAGCTGGCCCAGAGCCTGCGCCAGTTCGAAGGTGCGCGTACGGATCGGCTTGCCATCCCAGAAGCCGGTGCGGTACTTGACGTCCACGCCATAGGCCGAGGTGTCCTGGCTGACCACCAGCAATTCCTTGACGCCGCCTTCGAACAGGGCCTGCGCCTCTTTCAGCACATCACCAATCGGGCGGCTGACCAAGTCACCGCGCATCGATGGGATGATGCAGAAGGTGCAACGGTGGTTGCAGCCTTCGCTGATCTTCAGGTAGGCATAGTGGCGCGGCGTGAGCTTGATGCCGGCAGCCGGCACCAGATCCATGAAAGGATCATGCGGGCGCGGGCAATGGCTGTGCACGGCGTCCATCACCTCCTGCGTGGCGTGCGGACCGGTCACGGCCAACACGCTGGGGTGGATCTCGCGTACCAGGTTGTCGCCGCTGGCGCCGCTGCGGGCACCCAGGCAACCGGTGACGATCACCTTGCCGTTTTCGGCCAGGGCCTCGCCAATGGTGTCCAGGCTTTCCTTGACGGCATCATCGATAAAGCCGCAAGTGTTGACGATCACCAGATCAGCACCGGCAAAGGTCTTGGAGGTGTCATAGCCCTCGGCGGAGAGCTGGGTCAGGATCAGTTCAGAATCGGTCAAAGCCTTAGGGCAACCGAGACTGACAAATCCGATCTTGGGGTTGCTGCCGCTGGCAGCAACAGGGGGCGTGTTGGTGGATGCACTCATGGTGCATTATTGTCGCAGCTTCCACCGCTTCTGGCAGCCCCCTGCCCTGTCCATAAGGATCAGCGCTTGGGCTGGAAGGCGGCCAGCCACTGCTGCATATTGGCCTGGTACTGGTTCTGCAGCTGGTCCTGCATTTGCTGCATGGCCTGCTTGGACTGCTCGGAATAGTTCTGCATCATGCTCTGCACCATCTTCTGGCCGGGCATTTCCAGCATCTTGCTCCAGGCATCAGAGTTGAAGCCCGGTGTCATCTCCATCATCTTCTTCTGCATGTCGGCAAAGGCCTGGATATTGCTTTCCAGGTTGGCACCGAAAAAGCCCTGCATGGCATGGCCGTAGAAGCGGATGATGTTGGCCAGTACCGCCTCGGTAAAGATCGGGCTGCCGCCGGCTTCTTCTTCCAGGATGATCTGCAGCAGGATGCTGCGCGTCAGGTCATCGCCTGTCTTGGCATCACGCACCACGAAGCGCTCGCCCTGCATCACCAGCGCCTTGACCTCGGTCAGCGTCACGTAGGACGAACTGGTGGTGTCGTAGAGCCGGCGGTTGGGGTATTTCTTGATGATGCGCAGGGACGGATCGCTGGCGGTGGCCGCGGTGTCGTCCGCCGGCAGGTCGGTCTGGGAGCTGGGCTTGGCAGTCTTGGAGGTGGCCATATACTTGATCCTTCTGGGCACGACTTGGCAAAATGCACCAATCGTGTGCACTCCTCTGATGATACCTGTTCCACAGCACCCTCTTACGTCCGGTTAACCCCTATGCCTCCTGAAGCTTCCCGATTCCTGCAAGCCACTGACGAAGCGGCGCTGGACCTGGCCTGTCGTCTGCTGGGCGAAGCGCGCCATGCCAGCCTGGGCGTGCTGCAGCCGGACAACGGCATGCCGGCCCTGAGCCGGGTAGCACTGGGTCACGATGTCCAGGGCCTGCCACTGATCCTGATCTCGCAACTGTCGGCCCACTTTGCAGCGCTGCAGCAGGATGCACGCTGCGGCCTGCTGGTAGGTGAGCCGGGCGCGGGCGATCCGCTGGCACACCCCCGGCTGAGTCTGGAGTGCCTGGCAGAGCGCACGGACGATACCGAACGCGCCCTGTTGCGCGATGCCTTTGTCGCCTGGCAACCCAAGGCGAAGCTGTATGTGGATTTTGCCGACTTCGCCTTCTGGCGGCTGCGACCACAGGCGGCCAGCCTCAACGGCGGCTTTGGCAAGGCCTGGCGGCTGGAAGGCCAGAATCTGGCCCTGCTGTTGCAGCGGCTGGGCCAGCGCCCGCCGCTGGGCAATCAGTAGGTGCTCAGACCGTCCGCGTCTGGCTGATCGAAGCGCGAGACGATATTGGTGCTGGGCACGGCTGCCTGCGGCGTGCTGTCAGGCGCGGCTTCGGCAACGACCTCCGCGACAGGCATAGCCTTCACAGCCATCACCTGCTGCACCTCAACCACCGGTTCTGCCGCAACAGGCTCGGGCTCGATCCACTGGACCGGCTCGACGGCTGCCACCGGAACCACAGCCGGTTCGGGTTCGGCCGGCGCATCGGCACCCAGGTACTCGCGTGCCGATACCACCACCGGTGCCGGCGGCTGTGCATGCACCGAGGGCATTGCCGTGCCAGAGGGATGCACATCGTCGTGCGCGCCTACCAGCAGCGGCTCAGCAGGTGCGGCAACCGGCTCGACGGCTGCCGGCACCACCACGGCGGCCGCCGGACGCTGTGGCGCCACCGACATCACCTGCGGCTGCACCGCCGGTGCGCCAGCACTGTGACGTGCCCAGTCATTGATGGAAGCGGTCGCGTCCAGATAGGACAACACGGCACGGCGGTAATCGTTCTCGGCCGTCACCTTGGACACCTCGACCGAAGCCAGTTCGGCGTAGGCGTTCAGCAGATCCAGCAGGCTGCGTCGGGCGATGCGGAACTGCATCTGGTACAGCTCCACCACCTTCTCGGAAGCACCGATCTGCTGCTGCGCCGCCATCGCCTGCAGCCGGCTCTGGGCCATGTCGGATTCGGCGGTCTGGGTCTGCTCGTCGATTTCGCGGTTCAGCATGTCCACCCGGCTCTGCGCTGCCAGCAGCTGCTTGGCGGCACTTTGCTGGCTGTAGTAGGCACCACGGTCCAGGAAGTCCCAGTTCATCACGACGCGCGTGTACTGGTCGTCCTTGCCGACAGCGGCCATCAGGTCCACCTTGGGCCAGCGCGAACGCTTGAGGTTTTCCATTTCCTCGCGCGTGGCGTCCATTTCATATTGCTGCGCCAGGATGGTCGGGTTGGTGGCCTTGCTGTTGTCAGGCACCACCTTGCGCCAGTCCGGACCGAAGGGGTTGCCCAGCGTCACGTTCTTGTCGGTATAGCGGCTGAGCTTGCTCAGCGCCAGACGCAGGCCTTTTTCATACTGCACCAGGCGCATGCGCACCTGCAGCGCGCGGGCCTGGGCCTGGACCAGTTCGTAGTCACGGCCCGGGTCGTGCTGCACGATCACGCGCAGGTCGTCGATGATGCGGTCGTGGCGCTGTAGGTTGCGCTGCTCGGTATCCAGCAGTTCGCGGTTGCGCAGCGCTGCCAGGTATTGCTCGCCCATCAGCATGGCCAGGTTTTCCTGGGTTTCGCCGATTTTTTCACCGTAGTATTTCTGGTGAAACTCGTCGCGCCGGATCTGCGAGCGTATGGCACCACCAGAGAACAGGTTTACCCGACCGACCAGCGCCACCGGATCGGCTGAATCCATGCCATTGCTGCGCTGGATGTCACCAGTCGCCTGCACGCCCACCACCGGCCAGTGGCCGGAGCGCGAACGCTGCGTCTGCATGGAGGCCTGTTCCTCGCGCGCACGTGCTTCCAGCACCGAGGGGTCGCGCTCGGTGGCATCGACGATCAGGCCGGCCAGGCCGGTAGCTGCCGCCGTACCGGACCAGAGCAGGCCCGCCATCAGGCAGCTGATGCCGGCGCAGACGGCCGCCAGCCGTGGCTGCCAGGAGGTGGATGTGTTGGACTTCTTGCGCATGCTCAACGCTCCCGCAGTGCCTGCTTCAGGCGGGTAATCGGCTTGACCAGGTACTGGAAGATGGTCTTTTCGCCGGTACGGATGTCAACCGAGGCAATCATGCCCGGGATGATGGGCATGGTCTCGCCCTTCTTGTCGCGCAGCGTATTCTGTTCAGTCTGGATGATGACGCGGTAAAACGATTCGTCCGGGTTGAGCTTGAGTTCGCTCGGGCGGCGATTGTCCTGCAGCGTGTCCGGGCTGATGTGCGTCACCTTGCCCTCCAGGCCACCATACAGCGAATAGTCGTAGGCAGTCAGCTTGACCGTGGCCGGGGCATCGGGGTGAATGAAGGCCACGTCCTGCGGACGGATGTAGGCCTCGACCAGCAGCGGGCCGTCCAGCGGCACGATTTCCATGATGTCCTGGCCGGCGCTGACCACGCCACCCACAGTGTTGATCTTGATGTTCTTCACGATGCCGCGCAGCGGTGCCTTGATCGCAGCGCGGTTGACCGGGTCGGCTCGCGCCGCCATGGTTTCCGTGCTCTGCGCCAGCTCGGCCTCGACGCGCACCAGCTCGGTGTTGGCATCAGCCTTGAACTTGTTGCGACGCTCGGTGATCTGCATGTTCAGGTCGCTCGACTGGCGACGCAGGCGCAGCAGCTCCACCTCGGACACCACGCCCTTGCCGACCATGGGCGCCGTCATGGCGATTTCACGATCCAGCAGCGCCTTGGTCTGGCGCATGCTGCGGATGCTGTCATTCACGGCGCGGACACGGGAGTGGTAGGCAGCCGTCTCGCGCTGTACCAGTTCCTGGCTCAGGCCTGGCTTGAAGGCCAGCGGCACGCCATAGGATTCGGAACGCAGACGCGCAGCGCTGGCTTCCAGCGCCTGCACCTTGTTCTCGGTTTCCTTGTAAATGGCGGTGCTGCGGGTATCGTCCAGGCGCAGCAGGACCTGGTCCTTCTCGACCACATCGCCTTCACGCACCAGCATCTCGGACAGCACGCCCGGATCCAGGCTCTGGATCACCTGCTCCTTGCTGCTCGGGATCACGCTGCCCTGACCGCGCGCCACTTCCTCGACGCTGCTGAAATAGGCCCAGACCACGAACACCACGAGGAACACCGCCAGCAGGCTGATGGTCCAGGACATGCCGCGGTGCTTTTCATGCTGCATTGCGGCCTGCAGGTCATTCAGCAGCGGCAGATCCTTCTTGCTGATCTTTTCGCCGGAGGCTTGCTGGCCACCATGGCCAGCGTTTTGCTTGTCTTTGCCAAACATCTTCAGTTACCTGTCGGGGTAGGGTTCTTGTCGCTTGTATCTGTCACGGCGGCAGCGGGTGTTTCGGCAGCAGGAGCTGCGGCAGGCGCGGCTGTCTGCTGGACACGTACCTGCGCGTTGGCAGGCTGACCATCGGCACGACGGCTCACCACCACGCGTTGCGTACGGGGCGCTGCACCATCAGCCGATGCGGCTGCCGGCTGGATGGTGGCCGTGACCTGCTGCCCTGCAGCAGCACCCGCCTGGGCGGCACGCTGCTGCGCCTGTTGCTGTGCGTCTCGCTCATTGGCGGCCAGGCGCTGCAGCACGGCATCGCGCGGGCCATCCATGATGATCTTGCCCTGGTCGACGACGATGATGCGGTCGACGATATTGAGCACCTGCGGACGGTGCGTGACCACTACCATGGTGCGCTTGCTCTTGCTGACCCAGTCGGCAATGCCGCGCAGGGCCGCCATCTCGGTCATCTGGTCCAGGCCACTGGTGGGTTCATCCAGCAGCACCACGCTCGGATCACGCAGCGTCATGCGGCTCAGGCCGACCAGCTGGCGCTGGCCACCGGACAGGCCGGCACCGTCTTCACCCAGCGGCATGTTCAGGCCCATCGGATGCGCACGCACGATGGATTCGAGGCCGAAACGCTGCAGTGCGGCCACCAGCTCCTCGTCGGTGCTGAGGCGGTCCATGCGGCCCATTTCCAGGTTTTCGCGCAGCGTTCCGAGGAACAGGCGCGGCTGCTGGCTCAGCAGGCTGATGTGGTTGCGCACATCGGTCGGATCGATCTGGCGCACATCCATGCTGTCAAGCAGCACGTTGCCCTTTTGCGGCTCGTACAGGCCGGCCGCCAGGCGCAACATGGTCGATTTGCCACTGCCGATGCGGCCCAGTACGCCAACGCGTTCGCCGGCCTTGATCTGGAAACGCATCTCCTTGCAGACATCCGGACCCTGCTCGCCGTAATGGAAGCTGACGTTGTCAAAGGCCAGGTCGCCGCGGATATGGGTCGGGCTGATATAGCTGCGGGTATGGTCGCGTTCGGTCTTGCGTTCCACCACCTGGTTGATGCCCTGCAGCGCCATGCGCGCCTGCTGGAAGCGGATCATCAGGCCGGCCACCTGCGACAGCGGCGACAGCGCACGGCCAGACAGGATCACGGTAGCGATCAGCGCACCCATGGTGATACGCACGGCCGGATCCTCATGGTGGATCAGGTAGGTACCCCAGAGCACCAGGAAGACCGTGTTGGCCTGTTGCACCAGCATGGAGAAGTTGACCACCAGGTTGCTGATGTCCTTCTGCTTCATGGAGGCAGAGGCGGTGGAAGCGGTAAAACGCTCCCAGCGCTGCTGCGCCCAGTTGGTGGCGTTGTTGGCCTTCAGTGTCTCGATACCCTCAATGGCCTCGACTGCCAGGCCCTGGCGCTGCGAGCTTTCCTTCATGGAGGCGTTGATCGAGCGCGCCAGCGGACGCTGTGCCAGAAGACCGGCGATCACCACGATCGGAATCGTCAGCAGCGGCACAAAAGCCAGACGGCCGGACACCATGGACATCACGAACACGAACAGCAGCACGAAAGGCAAATCGATCAGCACCAGCAGGCTGGCACTGGTCATGAAGTCACGCACCGATTCGAAGTCGCGCAGGTTGTTGGCGTAGGAGCCGGAGGACGCCGGCTTTTGCGTCAGGTCGAGCGACATGACGCGGCGGAACAGCGCAGAGCTGATGATCAGGTCGGCCTTCTTGCCGGCGATATCGGTCAGGCGCGCACGCAAGGTCCGCGCGATGAACTCGAACAGGTTGGCCAGCAGCACGCCGATACTCAGCACCCACAGGGTTTCGTAGCCCTTGTTGGGAATCACGCGGTCGTACACGTTCATCACGTACAGCGAGCCGATCAGGGCCAGCACGTTGATCAGCACGGTGGCAAGCACCACCTGCGAGTAGTAGCTGCGGAAGCGCCAGATGACCTTCCAGAACCAAGCCTTGCCCATGGTGTACTCGGGCAGCTCGGAACGGTTGTCCAGCTCGGGCTTCATCTTGACGAACCAGCTGTAGCCCAGGTAGCGCGCCTCCAGTTCCGTATGGGACACCGTGCGCGTGCTGCCTTCCTGCTCCATCAGGGTGTAGCGGCGCTGTGCGCCCTCGCCCTGGATCTCCGACACCAGTTCGGCATCGCCATCGGTGGTGAGCACCAGCAGGGGCACGGCCAGCGCCGGCACATCCTGCAGCGGGCGCTCGCTGAGCTGGTTTTCGTAGCCATGGCTGAGCAGGACTTCACGCAGGCTGTGCAGGTCGGGACGACCAGCCTCGTTGCGCAGGGTTTGCGCTGCCAGCGCATGGGCTGACAAGGGGCTGCCCTGCAGCCGGGTCAGCAGCGACAGTTTGTCCAGCAGATTGGACGGTGCGGACTGGGTCATGACAATTGGAAACAGAAAATGCAAAGACTGCCAAAGTGTACGCCGTGACGGGGTCATAACCGTGTCGAAAGCCTGCTTTTTCCCCGAACACGGGTATTAATTGCCGCAATATCACAGCAATAATGGCAATTAGCCCATATCCAGCTCCTGCATCTTGCGCGAAATCGTGTTGCGGCCGATGCCGAGCCGCTGGGCGGCCTCGACACGGCGCTGCTGCGTGGCCGCCAGCGCCGCCCGGATCAGGGCGCGCTCACACTCCGCGATGAGCCCGGGCCAGATATCGGACTCGCCGGCCTGCAGCAGCGCCGTGGCCTGCTGCTCCAGCCCCTGTTGCCAGGAGACGATCGCGTCCTGTGGCACGACAAGCTCCCTGGCCGTTGCTGCCGGCAAGACGCTGCCCTGACTTTGCCCCAGCACCTCCGGCGGCAAGTCCTTGCTGTCGATCAGCGATGCGGGCGCCATCACCGTCAGCCAGTGGCAGATGTTTTCCAGCTGGCGCACATTGCCCGGAAAGGCAAACTGCTGCAGCTCGCGCAAGGCGGCCTCACCGAGGCGCTTGGGTTCGACCGCCAGTTGCTGCGCGCTACGCTGCAGGAAGTGGCGCGCCAGCATACCGATATCCTGCTGACGCTCGCGCAACGGCGGCAGACGCAGGCGGATCACGTTGAGCCGGTGGTACAGGTCTTCGCGGAACACGCCCTGCTGCACCTGTTGTTCCAGTTGCTGGTGCGTAGCCGCGATGATGCGCACATTCGCCTTGATCGCCTGCTGGCCGCCGACGCGATAGAAATGGCCATCACTGAGCACGCGCAGCAGCCGGGTCTGCAGCTCCAGCGGCATGTCGCCAATCTCGTCCAGAAACAGCGTGCCTCCTTCGGCCTGCTCGAAGCGGCCGCGGCGCAATTGCTGCGCACCGGTGAAGGCGCCACGCTCGTGGCCAAACAGCTCGCTTTCCAGCAGATCACGCGGAATCGCCGCGGTGTTGATCGCCACGAACGGCCCGCTGGCGCGCGAGGAATGGCGATGCAGCGCGCGTGCCACCAGCTCCTTACCGGAGCCGCTTTCGCCGGTCACCAGCACCGTGGCCTGGCTGTGCGCCAGTCGGCCAATGGCACGAAACACCTCCTGCATGGCCGGTGCCTGGCCCAGCATTTCCTGATGTTCGAGCGGGCTGTCATCGGCCGTGGCGGCCTGGCTTTCGCTGCTTTCGATGGCACGGCGCACCAGCTCGACTGCCCTGGGCAAGTCGAACGGTTTCGGCAGATAGTCGAAGGCACCGCCCTGGAACGCCGCCACGGCGCTGTCCAGATCGGAAAACGCCGTCATGATGATTACCGGCAACGCAGGCCATTGCTGCTGCACCCGCTGCAGCAGATCCAGGCCGGACAGACCTTGCGCATCGGGCATGCGGATATCACTGATCAGTACCGCGGGCTGCCCGCTGGCCTCTTCCAGCGCTTGCAACACCTGCGACGGCTGTTCGAAACAGCGTACCGGCAGCGACTCGCGCTGTAGCGCGCGCTCCAGCACAAAACGGATGGACGCGTCATCGTCCACGATCCAGACTGCATTCATGGCTTTCCTTATCGCATCAGGCATGCACCATATTAGTGCATTACCCTGTCAATTGACTGGCAGCTGCTACCTGTCAACAGGTTCGCCTGCCCGTACACAGCAACCAGAGCCGCTTCACGCCAGCGGAATCAGCACCCGGAATACCGTATGGCCGGGAACGCTGTCGCATTCGATCAGGCCCTGATGCTGTTGCACATAGGTCTGCGCCAGCGTCAGGCCCAAGCCCGTGCCACCGGCCTTGCCCGTGACCAGGGGATAGAACACCTGGTCCTGCATGGCCGGCGGCACGCCCGGTCCGTTGTCGATGACAAGCAATTCCAGTGCCAACTTGTAGCGCTGCTTGCCCAGCGTGACCTGGCGCAGCACGCGGGTACGCAGCACGATCTGCGCATCGCCGGCCTGGCGCCGCGCTTCCAGCGCATGCGCGGCGTTCTGCACCAGGTTCAGCACCGACTGGATCAGGCGCTCACGGTCGCCGGTGAATTCGGGAATCGAGGTATCGTAATCGCGCACCACGCTCAGGCCCTGCGGGTACTCGGCGAGTACCAGGCTGCGCACGCGCTCGCAAACTTCATGGATATTGACCTGGCCCAGCTCGGGGGCACTGCGGTGCGGCTTCAGCAGACGATCCACCAGGGCCTGCAGGCGATCGGCCTCGCGGATGATGACCTGGGTGTATTCGCGCAGTGCCGGCTGTTCCAGCTCCATGTCGAGCAGCTGGGCGGCACCGCGCAGGCCGCCAAGCGGGTTCCTGATTTCGTGCGCCAGATTGCGCACCAGTTCCTTGTTCGCCAGGCCCTGGCTGAGCAGGCGGCCTTCACGATCATGGCGGTTTTGCGTGTCCAGCTGTACCAGTTCAATGACCACCTGCTCCGGATTGTCGGTCTGCGCGATCACCACATGTACCGGCAGCGCATCGGCGCCCTGTCGTAGCAACTGGGCGTCGTAGCGCTGGGTGGCAAACTGTGCGGTGCAGGCCTGGTGGATGCCCTGCAGCAAGGCCTCCGGTTCGGCAAAGCAGGGAGCGAGTGACTGGCCGCACAAGGTCAGGCGGGAATGGCCGAGTACATCTTCCAGCGCGGCATTGACGAACAGCAGCGTGGCATCCTGGCGCACCACGGCGACCAGCGTGGCGAGTGCATCAAACGCCGCCCAAGAGCCAGCCTCTTGCAGCGAGCGAGCATCAGTCTGCCTGCGGCGGCTTGACGGGTGCGACAGGGAATCGGACATGGGCGGTAGTGGCGGAAAAACTCCAGTCTAACGCCTGCCGGGATCAGCCGCCGGCGCGACCCAGTTCGCGGCGCAGGCCGGCCAGATCGCTTTCCACGCGCTGGATGTCATTGCGCAGGCCGGCCACGCGATTCAGGTATTTCTGGTGGTTATTCAGCTCGGAACCGAGTCGTTCGGGCTGGCCATGGTTGTATTCCAGCTGCAGTTCGCGCAGGCGGGCGCTGGCCTTGTTCAGTTCGGCCTGCAGGATGGCGCGGGCATCGCGATCACGTGCCTGCTGCTGCTGTGCCGGCACATGGTTGGTACGCTGTACGCGCGGCGGCGTCGTGCTGCGCTTGCTGTTGCTGGCCGGCTTGGCCCAGTTGACATCCGGGCGCGCCACGCGCGTGACCTGGCCGGCGACCGGCACGCAACCGCCCTGCTTGATGCGGCTGGCCTGGTTGGTGTATTCGTTGCCGCAACGGTAGATCGGGCTGGCTGCCGCGCCCTGGCTCATGAGCGACAGCAGCACCAGCAGGCCGACCGGCAGACG
>JAAYCV010000013.1 GCA_012729605.1 Ramlibacter sp.
ACGCTGCGCAAGGCACGCAGCTTGCGTCCGGCGTTGGTCGAGAACGCCGCAAACAGCGCCTCCTTGTCCTGCTGGTAGCCGGTACGCAGACTGGCCAGGGTTTCCGGGGAGAGAGGGGCGAGGGTCTGCGGCATGCGGATCAGCGGGTGAACGTTACGGAATCAGGTCTTGGTCGAGCTGATGAAATCCGGCAGCGCCGGCATGCCGGGCGATACCGTCAGCACCTCGTAGCCGGTCTCGGTGACGACCAGGGTGTGTTCGTACTGCGCCGACAGGGATCGATCCTTGGTCACGATGGCCCAGCCGTCCGGACCCTGCTTGATCTCACGGCGGCCGGCGTTGACCATCGGCTCGATGGTGAAGATCATGCCGGGCTGCAGCTCTTCGAGCGTGCCGGGCTTGCCGTAGTGCAGCACTTGCGGCTCGGTGTGGAACTCCTGGCCGGTGCCGTGGCCGCAGAACTCGCGCACCACGCTGTAGCCATGGCCTTCCACGTGCTGCTGGATCGCATGACCGATATCGCCCAGGCGCGCGCCCGGCTTGACCTGCTGGATGCCGATCCACATCGATTCGTAGGTGACGCGCAACAGGCGAGTGACAAAGGGCTGTACCGCCGATTCACCACCGACGATGAACATGCGGCTGCTATCGCCGTGCCAGCCGTTGGTGGTCGGCGTGACGTCGATGTTGACGATATCGCCTTTCTTCAGCGGCTTTTCGTTGGGGATGCCGTGGCAGACCTGGTGGTTGACCGAGGTGCAGATCGACTTGGGGTAGGGCGTATGGCCGGGCGGGGCATAGTTCAGCGGTGCCGACACCGAACCGCGCGAGGTGGTGTATTCGGCGCACAGGCGATCCAGCTCGTTGGTGGTCACGCCGGGCACGACAAACGGGGCGATGTAGTCGAGCAGCTCGGCGGCAAAGCGGCCGGCAACGCGCATGTGTTCGATTTCTTCGGGGGTATGGATCTTGATGCTCATGGGCGCAATTATCCTAGGAATGCGAGCCTGTCGCAGGCAGCGGGGAATGTCGGGCTGGCGCAACAAGCGGAAAAACCGGCGCTTTGCATTTACAATCCGATACTTGCCGGCGCCATGCCGGCGACAAGACCCAGGTGCCTGTGATGCCGGAAGCGATGAATCCGGCTGGCAGGTTAAACGGGAACCGGGTGCGTGCGCCAGCCGCACAATGCCCGGACTGCCCCCGCAACGGTAAGCGAGTGTGGGTGCATCAGGCCATGCCACAGGCATGGCAGCCACTGCCGGCTTGGGCAGCGTCGTGCAAGGCGGCGCCGGCTCAAGCAGTGGGAAGGCGATGCATCAAGACTTGCGAGTCCGGATACCGGCCTGTGTTTGACCAAGCTGCCATGACAGGGTGATGGCGGCGCAAACCTGGCCGTCTGCGGGGTAGCAGACATGGCGGTAGGGCGGTGTGCCGGCAGATGCGGGTGCCCGGCCACGACAGCCGACGCGTCGCATGCAGCACGGCCAACTGATACGAGAACTGGCCTTGAAACTCCATCCCCATTCCATTCGCCTGGCAGGTCTGCTGATCTGCCTGACTCCGGTTGCCGCTGCCGTGGCAGAAACTGTCCAGCCCGATGCCGTCGAGCCGGCACTGCAAGTGGCTGCTGCCGGCCCCCAGGACGAACCCTATCGCGTGGTCGTCACCGGAGCACGTGCGCCCATGCCGCTCAAGGACACACCGCAGCGTATCGAGGTGGTGACGCGCCAGGAAATCGAGCGCGTGCCGCACCGTGAACTGGCCGACCTGCTGGGCAAGACGACCAATGTCGACATCAAGCGTTATCCCGGCATGAGCGGTTCGGTTGGCATGCGCGGCTTTACGCCGAGCTCGCCCATGACCGGCGAGAGCATGCAGACGCTGGTGCTGCAAAACGGCATTCCGGCTGTGCACAACAACATCAGCTTCATGCCGGTGAATGGCGTGTCGCGCGTCGAGGTCATGAAAGGCCCGGCATCTTCGCTCTATGGCTCGCAGGCCATGGCCGGCGTGATCAACGTGATTCCGGTCCGCCGTACCGACGAGATCCAGGGCGGTGTGGGCGTGTCTGCCGGCAACCATGACCTGCGCCAGGTCGATGCCAATATCGGCGGCGCCATCAGTGAGAATCTGAACTTTGACTATTTTGGCAACTGGGAAAAGCGCGGCAATTATAAGGATGGCAACGGCCAGACCATGGAGTTCAGCGGCTACAAGCAGCACAGCCACGGCCTGCGCCTGGGTGCCGAGCTGGCACCGGGCTGGACACTGGATGCGCGTGCCGACCTGTTCCGTGCCGATGACGTGCAGAACCCCGGCCCCGATCCGGAGATCAAGCAGTTCGAGACCAGCAAGGATGCCAGCCGTGACCTCTACAGCCTGACGCTGCAGGGCGAAGCCGGCAACCATGCGTTGACCGCCGCGGCCTACACCGGCAAGGAAAACTACATCAACTACGACCTGCAAGCGGACCGCAGCCTGGCGCAATCCTATGATTCGCGCATCAAGTGGCACGGCCTGCAGCTGAAGGATGCCTGGGACTGGGCCGATGGCTACAAGCTGGTGTTTGGCTACGACTACAACCAGACCGAAGCCAGCGCGCGCAGCGGCACGCCGCCTTGGACCTTCTCGTATAACCCGGACAGCAAGCTGAAGACGCATGGCCTGTATGCGCAACAGAACATCAGTCTGAACGAAGGCCAGACCAATCTGTACGTGGGTGGCCGTTACGACCGCATCACCATGTCCACGCTGCCGACCGACGGTCTGGGCAACGTGACGCAAAGCCGTGATTTCAGCCAGTTCAGCCCGAGCGCCGGCATCAAGCACGAAGTGTCGCCGGGTATCTCCCTGCATGCCTCGGCGGGCAAGGGCTTCAGTGCGCCCAGCGCCTGGAAGCTGTCCGGCGAATACTCCGGCAGCGACTGGAAAGTTGACTCGGCCGGTAACTGGTACCCGGTGCCGATCACCTACGTCGGTAACGCCAATCTGGATCCGGAAAGCAGCACCAGCGTCGATGCCGGTATCGGTATCGAACGCGAGAACTGGAACGCCGACCTGACGCTGTACCACACGCGCATCCAGGACAAGATCGTCGCCTATGACGTCAGCCCGGGCCTGAAGAGCTGGCGCAACGCTGACGAGGCGCGCATGCGCGGCGTGGAGCTGGTCGGCAACTGGCAGTTCAGCCCGAACCTGCGCCTGGATCTGGGCTACACGCACAGCTTCCGCAGCGAGCAGCGCAATGGCAACGTCTGGTCGCCGCTGGAGTACGTGCCCAAGAACACCGCGCGCGCCGCGCTGGTGGGGGACTGGGACAAGCTGCATGCACGCCTGGGTGCCCGCTACAACGGCAAGAGCTGGAAGTCAAAGGCGGAGCGCGGCGGCTACACCCTGTGGGACATGAGCCTGGGCTACGCCATCGACAAGCGCCAGACCGTCAGCCTGAGCGTGGACAACCTGTTTGACCGCTACTATGAGGAAGTCCATAACTACAACATGCCCGGCCGCGAAATCCGCCTGGGCTACCGCTGGGACTTCAAGTAATTGACCATGCCCGTCCGCCCGCTGCGCCGCCCCACGCTACGCCACGCCTTGCGCTGGCTGGCCGCTGGTTGCGTGGCGGCGGCGCTGGCCGGCTGCCAGCCCGAACCGCCACAGACGGCAGCTACGGCGGTGGCCAGCCAGCAGGCCCAGCGCATCGTCTCGCTGAATCTCTGCACCGACCAGCTGCTGCTGCAACTGGTGGAACCGGGCCGTATCGCGGCACTGAGCAAGCTCTCGCATGATCCCGGCCTGTCGGTGCTGGAGCCGCAGGCGCGCGCACTGCCCATCGTGCGCGGTGATGCCGAAGAGGTGCTGCTGCTCAAACCCGATCTGGTACTGGTGGGCCGCTACACGACACGCTACACCACGCAGATGCTGCGTGACCTGGGCATTCCGGTGCTGGAAGTGCCACTGGCCAGCAGCCTGGCCGAGGTGCAGCAGCAGATCACGCTGGTGGCTGATGCGGTCGGCGAGGCCGACAAGGGCAGGGCGCTGGTGCAGGCGCTGCAGCAGCAACAGCAGCAGCTGCAACAGGCAGCGCAGCAGCAATCCGCGCCATGGCCGGTAGCGGCCGAGCGCAGCTGGCAAGGCTACAGCACCGGCCAGGGCACGCTGATGAACGAATTGATCGAACTGGCCGGTTACCGCAATGCCGGCGTCGAGGCTGGCCTGAGCGGCTATGGCTATCTGCCGCTGGAACGGCTGGTCGCCACCCATCCGGACCTGATGCTCACGCCTGATTACGCCAGCGACATGCCAAGCGTGGTGCCACGTGACCAGCTGCATCCGGCGCTGCAGCACACGGTACTCGAGAGCCTGACCCTGCAGACCCGCACCACTATCTGCGGCGGTCCCTGGAGCCTGGACACGGCGGCGCGCATGGCGCAGCAGCGCCAGGACCGATAATCGCTGCCATGACTGTTTCCGATTTTTCTGCCGCACCGGGTTGGGCCCGCTGGTCCATGGGCCGCTGGCTGCTGGCCGGTCTGGTACTGCTGGCGCTATGCCTGCTGTCGCTGACGATTGGCTA
>JAAYCV010000076.1 GCA_012729605.1 Ramlibacter sp.
CCGGCAGCGGTGATCACGGCGGCGCCGATAAAGGCACTCACGATGCCGCCGCCACGGCCCACGGCCAGCGCCATGGCGGTACCGGTAGCGCGGATGGCCGTCGGGTAGACATAGGCACACAGGGCGTACAGCAGCACCTGGGAGGCACTCACGAACAGGCCGTGGATACCGAAGCCGGTGATCAGCATCTGCGTGTCCTGCTTGGTGTCGATGCCCATCATGGCCACGGCCACGATACCGGCCAGCAGCGCCATGATGATCATCGGGATGCGCGAGCCAAAGCGGTTCACGATCAGGGCACACAGCAGCGAACCGACCACGCCACCGACGTTGTAGGCGGTCAGGCCCTGGCTGGCCAGCGACACCGGCAGACCTTCGCTGGTCAGCATCGTCGGCAGCCAGCTGTAGGCGCTGTACAGCGACAGCACGACCATGAAGAAGGCCAGCCACAGGCCGATGGTGTCACGCGCATAGTCGCTGGTGAACAGGCCCTTGAAGCCGACGGCCTGCTTGGCGTTGGCGGAAGCAGCCGCTTCCAGGGAGTCGGTGAACTCGGCGTTGGTCGGGGTCGGGCGCTCCAGGCGGTTCAGCAGCTTGACCAGCTCCTGCCAGCGCTGGCGCTGGCGGGCCAGGAAACGTGGCGATTCCGGCAGGAAGGCGAACAGCACCAGGCTGAAGGCCATCGGGATGGCGCCGCCAATCCAGAACAGCGCGCGCCAGCCGTAAGTCGGCAGCACCCAGCCGGCAAACAGGCCGGCCAGCATGCCACCCAGCGGGAAGCAGACGATGGAGATGGTCACCGCCATGGTGCGCGAACGCGCCGGGGCGTATTCAGCCGTCATGGTGGAGCAGCTCGGCAGCGCGCCGCCAATGCCCAGGCCGGCGATGAAGCGCAGGATGATGATGCTCTGCACATCCGGGGCAAAGCCGATGGCCACGGTAGCGGCACCGAACAGCAGCACGCTGAAGGCCAGTACCAGGCGGCGGCCGATGCGGTCGGCGATGCTGCCGGCCATGGCCATGCCCACCGCCATGCCGATCAGGCCGGAGGCCACGGCAGGGGCGAAGGCGGCACGCGTGATGCCCCACTCCTTGATGATCATCGGAATGGCAAAGCCGATCAGCTGACCGTCAAAGCCATCCAGCACGATGGCCATGGCGCACAGGAAGATCACGCCTTTCTGCAGGGCGGTAAACGGTCCCTGGTCGAGCGCGTGCCCGATATCGATGACCGGGTTGCCGGCCGTGGTGGTTTGACTCATGGGGTCTCCAGATTGATTTAGATCAAGAATCGCTCAATAAGCGCGAACTATATCAGCGGAGCCACAACGTGTTACCAAAACCTAGGGAAAGCGATAATCAAATGTGTCACGTTGGCGGCCGGAATGTTGTGCGCAGCCGTCAATCCGGGGTCGGGAGCAGCAGGCTGTCCTGGCACCAGTGTCCGCCAGCTGGTGTCACGGCGCCAGTATGGCTTCTACCCGGTTCAGCACCTCGGCCGGCATGGTGATGGGCCGGCCCCATTCGCGCGTGGTCTCGCCTGGCCACTTGTTGGTGGCGTCCAGCCCCATCTTGCTGCCCAGGCCGCTGACGGGCGAGGCGAAGTCGAGGTAGTCGATCGGGGTGTTTTCCACCAGCATGGTGTCGCGCGCCGGGTCACAGCGCGTGGTCATGGCCCAGACCACGTCGTTCCAGTTGCGGATGTCCACGTCCTCGTCTACCACGATGATGAACTTGGTGTACATGAACTGGCGCAGATGCCCCCAGATGCCCATCATCACGCGGCGCGCGTGACCGGGGTAGGCCTTGCGTACCTGCACCACTGCCATGCGGTAGCTGCAGCCTTCGGGCGGCAGGTAGAAATCGGTCACTTCCGGCAGGTGGCGCTGCAGCAGCGGCACGAACAGCTCGTTGAGCACCTGGCCGAGGACGGCCGGCTCGTCCGGCGGACGACCGGTGTAGGTCGAGTGGTAGATCGCATCGTGGCGCTGCGTGATGCGGTCCACGGTGAACACCGGGAACTCGGCCTGCTCGTTGTAGTAGCCGGTGTGGTCGCCATACGGGCCTTCCATGGCATGGGCGTAACCGCTCGGGTGGCGGCTGTCGGGCTGGATATGGCCTTCGAGCACGATTTCGGCATGCGCCGGCACCTGCAGCGTGCTGCCCAGCGCCCTGGCGACTTCGGTCTTGCTGCCGCGCAACAGGCCGGCGAACTGGTATTCGGACAGGGCATCAGGCACCGGCACCACGGCGCCCAGCAGCGTGGCCGGATCGGCACCGAGTGCCACCGCCAGCGGGAACGGCTGGCCCGGATGCGCCAGCGCATGTTCGCGGAAGTCCAGCGCGCCGCCGCGATGTGGTAGCCAGCGCATGATGAGCTGATTGCGCGCCAGCAGCTGCTGGCGGTAGATGCCCAGGTTCTGGCGCGGCTTGTGCGGGCCACGCGTGATGGTCAGGCCCCAGGTCACCAGCGGCGCCACATCGCCAGGCCAGCAGTGCTGGATCGGCAGTGCCGTCAGATCGACTTCGTCGCCCTGTTGCACGATCTGCTGGCAGGGCGGCTGCGCCACGGTGCGCGGCGCCATGTGCCAGAGCGACTTGAGCAGACTGCTCATGCCGATCATCTCGCGCAGGCCTTGCGGCGCGGATGGCTCCTTCATGTCGGCCAGCACATGGCCCAGTTCGCGCACCTGCGCCAGCGACTGCACGCCCATGGCCTGCATCACGCGTTGCTGCGTGCCGAACAGGTTGCCGAGCACCGGGTGTTGGTGGCCGGTGGGCTGGGTGAACAGCAGTGCCGGGCCGGCCTGGCGCAAGGTGTGGTCGCAGACGGCGGTCATTTCCAGATAGGGCGAGACCGGCTTGTGGATGCGGCGCAGCTGGCCGGCGCTTTCCAGCTGCTGGATGAAATCACGCAGGTCGCGGTACATGGCTGGAGGGTGTCAATGCGGCGCTGGCATGCTGGCGGCGGGCAGACCGCTCCAGCCAGCTGCGAGCGCATGCGGTACGTCGATCAGGTCCAGCAGCCGGGCCACGCAGTGGCGCACCATGTCTTCCATGGTCTGTGGATGTTGGTAGAACGCCGGCACCGGCGGGTAGATGATGGCGCCCATTTCGGTCACGCTGGTCATGTTGCGCAGGTGTGCCAGGTTCAGCGGCGCCTCGCGCGCCACCAGCACCAGGCGGCGGCGCTCTTTCAGCATGACGTCGGCGGCGCGCGTCAGCAGGTTGTCGCCCAGACCGTGCGCGATCGCGCCTAGCGTGCGCATCGAACAGGGCGCGATCACCATGGCGCTGCAGCGGAACGAGCCGCTGGCAATGGTGGCGCCAACGGCGTTGATGTCGTGGACCTGGTGCGCCAGCGCGGCGATATCGGCCGGTCCCAGGTCCAGCTCGTGGCGCAGCGTGAGCCAGGCGGCATCACTGACGGTGACATGGGTCTCGATCCCGGGCAGTGCCTGCAGGGCCTGCAGCAGGCGCACCGCCAGCACGGCACCGCTGGCGCCGGAGATGCCGACCACGATGCGCCGCGGGTTCATGCGGCGTCGCTGTCTGTCGCCTTCGGCTGGACGCCGGCAGACTGGTTGCGTTCGGGCAGCGGCGTGGCGGTGATGTCGGCAATGACATGGCCAATCACTGCTTCGGCCTGCTCCGGATCGAAATCCTGGTGCAGCTTCTTGCGCACGCCCTGTTCCTGCAGCTGGAAATGGCGGTCCGGCGTGATCTGGTGGCGTGCCAGCGTGTGGTGCACGCATTGCAGCTGGCAGCCGTCCAGCGCGATGATCGGACGCCCCGAAGCGGCCAGCTTGACCAGCGAAGGCACATCACCGCCTACGCCGGCAATGCAGGACATCTCGGCCACGCCACGGCGGTCGAGTTGCAGGGCGACGTGGTTGGCCAGCTGGGCAGCGCTGGAACAACCGGAGCAGGAATACACCAGGGCTTGCTGGTCACGGGGCTTGGACATGAGACCTCCTTGGACTCTCAGCGGGGCGGCAGCCGCTCCCGCAGGCGTTGCAACAGCGCACGCGGATGCGGCGGGCGCGGCAGGCGGCGCAGATCGGACAGCTGGAATTGGCGCGGGTCGAACACCGGCAGCTCCATGGCGTCGAGGGTGTTCTTGACCATCAGGCCGAGTTCGGTATCGCCTTCCATGCTCAGGCGCCGGTTGAAGAACAGCGTATCAGGATCCTGCGAGCGGCGCGCCAGCGCGATGAAATCACTGGCGTGGGCACGGATGATCAGGTCCGGTGTGCCCTGCACCCGGTGCAGCGGCGCAAAGCGCGTGCCCTGCCAGCAGAAGTCGCAGTGCACGCCGGCGTCGCGCACGGCCAGCCGCAGCGTGCGGCCCTGCAGGGCTTCGGCCACGTCTTCCGGCAGCTGGCGTGCCAGCGTCAGGTTCAGCGCGCCGACAAACAGCAGGGCACCGGGCCAGCGCGGCAGACGCTGCAGCACGCCCGATATCGGTGCGGGCAGGGTGAAGTCATCGGGGATCAGGTGGGTAGAAGACATCATGGCTCTCCGGGAGGCGATCAGGCCGGCACGCTGACCTGCTCCATGCCGGAGCGGCCATGCCAGTAGCCGTTGCAGGGCTGGTCCGGCAGCAGCGGCAGCATCTGCGCGTGGGCATCGGCCGGCGTCAGGCGCTGCTCAAGGGCATCGCGCCAGAGCTGTACCAGCGTGGCCATGTGCTGCGATTGCGGGCTCAGGCGCAGCACGTCCACGCCCATGGCCTGCAGCGCCGGCAGCTCCTGCACCAGGTTGCAGACATGGGCGGATTGCGTCTGGATGCCGTTGAGCGTGAGGAAGGCTTCGCCATCACGCGTCTGCAGCAGCAGGCCGTCGGGATAGTCGATGCAGCTGAACTGGCAATCGTCCTTGGGCAGATTGCGGTGGCGCGCGGTAAAGCAGCGTGCCGAAAACGCCAGCGGCATGCGGCCAAGGGCAAAGATTTCGGTCTGCAGGCCGGCCGGGCGCAACTGCTGCAGCGACTGCAGATCGGTCTGGTTCAGCTCCAGCGGCGGCAGCCAGCGCGTGGCGCCGAGATCGGCCATCCACTGCAGCGTTGGCTGGTTGTACAGGTTCAGGTGCGGGCCGGCGACAAAGGGCAGCTTGCCGGCCACCATCTGTACCGCGCCCATGTCATTCGCCTCGACCAGGAATTCGCCGTTGTCGATGATGCGGCGTGCGGTGGCGGCATCGGCGCTGGACTCGACCAGCACCTGGGTCGAGAGAATCGCCTGCTTGCCGGCATCGCGCAGCATGCGGGCGACGTCGATCCAGTCGCTCAGGCGCAGCTCGTGGCGGCGAGAACAGACCGCTTCGCCCAGGTAGACGATGTCCACCGGGGCCTCGGCCATCTGCTGGTAGAAGTCGAATACGGTGTCGCGTGGCCAGTAGTAGAGCAGCGGCCCCAGGGCCAGTTGCATGCGGGAGGGGGAATCGGTCATGGCTTGCTTACTTCCAGGGGCGGTGGTAGGCGCCCAGCGTCTGCTGCTGGCCTTCGGAGACGTCGGCCAGTGCCGTCATCCAGTTCGAGCGCGGCGTGTACAGGTGCGGGTTGTCGTGGCAGTGGTCCAGCGCCTCGCGCAGGACTTGCGTCACCTGGCCGACATAGGCCGGGCTGCGCTGGCGGCCTTCGATCTTGATGGCGCGCACGCCCATGCGGTAGAGCTGCGGCAGGATGCTCAGCGTGTTCAGGCTGGTCGGCTCCTCGATCGCGTAGTAGCCGTTCTCGTTGCGCAGCTCGCCGACGTCGAAGCGGCCCTTGCACAGCGTCGGATAGCCGGCGCTTTCGCCTTCGGCATAGCGGTCGATCAGCACGCCGTTCAGGCGCGCTTCCAGCCCCTTGGGGGTTTCCTGCCAGCGCACCGCCTTGGCCGGCGAGCAGACGCCCTGCATGTTCGGTGCTTCGCCGGTGGCGTAGGACGACAGCTGGCAGCGGCCTTCCACCATCACGCACAGGCTGCCAAAACCGAACACCTCGATCTCGACCGGGGTCTTGTCGATCAGCTGCTCGACCTGTGTCAGCGACAGCACGCGCGGCAGCACGGCTCGCGAGATGCCGAATTGCTCATGGTAGAAATTGATGGCGGCGGCATGCGTGGCCGAGCCCTGCACCGACAGGTGCAGGCGTACCTGCGGATGGCGGCGTGCGGTGTACTGCATCAGGCCGGGATCGGCCATGATGATGGCGTCGATGCCCATGTCGGCGGCGCGATCGACCGCGCCACGCCAGACATCGACCGATTCGCTGCGGGCATAGGTATTGAGTGCCAGCAGCACCTTGCGGCCACGCGCATGGGCATAGTCGATGCCGCTGGCGATGGCCTTGTTGTCAAAATTCAGCCCGGCAAAGTTGCGGGCGTTGGTGGCGTCCCTGAAACCCAGGTAGACGCAGTCGGCACCGTGGTCAACCGCCTGCTTCAGTGCAGGCAGGCTGCCGGCGGGGCAGACCAGTTCCATCGGCGGCCGCGCCGTGTCGACGGCCTGTCCGGAGGCGTGGGCGGTCATGGCAGATCAGGCCCCGGCTCACTTGCGCAGGAAGTCGATCACCACGCCGTCCATGTCGCGCTGCAGGTAGGTAATCTGGATGCCCTGGTCGCCGTAGCGGTCGATCATCTGGTGCAGCAGCGGGATCGGGTCGTGGTCGTTCACGAAGCGCATGGTTTCGCCGGGCTGCAGGGAGTCCAGCGCGCCAAAGATGGCGGCATGGCGGAAGCGCTTGGCTACGCCGCGCGCATCAAA
>JAAYCV010000077.1 GCA_012729605.1 Ramlibacter sp.
CAGCCGGATTTTGTGCGCTGGGTGCAGGATGTGCTGGAGGCTGGCAGTTTCAAGCCGCCGTATCCGCTGGAAGAGCAGGTGGTGATCCTGCCACTGAGCCAGTTGCTGGCGCGTGCGTTTGCGGCGGTGGTGATCCCGGCGTGCGACGACACCCAGCTGCCGGCAGCGCCGGAACCGCCCGGTGACTGGACCAGCAGCCAGCGTGAACTGATCGGTCTGCCGTCGCGCCAGCAGCTCCAACAGGCGCAGCGCGCGGCCTGGCTGCACGCCTGGCAGTTTCCGCAACTGGCGCTGCTGACCAGTGACAGCGATGGTGCCGGCGAAACACTGTTGCCGAGCCCGCTGCTGCTGGAAGCCGGCCTGGCCGAAGCGCCAGGGATGCAACGCGGCCTGCAGCTGGCAGGCGATGTGCGTGTGGCGCGAACGCTTGCGCCCGATCCCGTGTGGATGCCACAGGCGCCGGGTAGCCGGCTGCCGCTGGCGCAGATTTCCGCCAGCGCCTACGACACGCTGCGCGCCTGTCCCTACCAGTTCTTTGGCCAGCAGCAGTTGCGCCTGCGCGAGGCGAACGAGCTGCGCACCGAGCTCGACAAGCGCGATGTCGGCAACTGGCTGCACCAGCTGCTCTACCTGTTCCATGATTACTGGCAGCAGGCCGGTGGCCAGGATGTTGGCGAGGCGCAGTTGCGCCAGTGGCTGGATCAGGCTGCTGATGAAGCCCTGCGCCAGGAGGGGCTGGATGCTGTCGATTTTGTGCCCTGGCAGGCGGTCTGGCCCAAGCTGCGCGATGGCTATCTGACATGGCTGCTGGCCTACCAGCAGCAGGAGCAGGCGCGCTATGCCCATGGCGAACACTGGCGCGACAAGCCTCTGGCCGAAGTGTTTGCCGGGCTCGGTGCCGATCAGCTGGAAGAGGGCGAGCCTGCCATTGCCTGCGATCCGGCGCGGCTGCCGCAGGTGTCCTTGCATGGCCGTATCGATCGCATCGATGCCCTGCCTGCCGCTGCTGATGCGTTGCCGGGCGCTCCGGCGCGCTGGATGCTGCTCGACTACAAGGCGGAGCGGCTGGAAAAGACGCGCAACCGCGTCAAGGATGGCGATGAAGATGCGCAGCTGTCGTTTTATGCCGCCATGATGGCGCCCGATCCGGTACGCGTGGCCTATGTCAACGTGGGCGAGAACGGCAAGACCGAGATGCATGAGCTGCCCGGCGTGCAGCGCCAGAGCCGGCTGCTGATGCGCAGCCTGGCGTCCGACCTGCAGCGCATTGCCGATGGCCAGCCGCTGCAGGCGCTGGGCCAGGGCGGACGTTGTGACTACTGTGCGATGCGCGGCCTGTGCCGGCGCGATTTCTGGATGGAGGAGCAGGCATGAGCAGCGCCCACGCCTATCGGGTCAACGGCGAGATCGTGCCGGACCAGGCTTTTTACGCCGTGGCCTGCCACCCGGCACGCCATGTGGTGGTCGAGGCCTGTGCCGGTGCCGGCAAGACCTGGATGCTGGTCAGCCGCATCCTGCGTGCCTTGCTGGAAGGAGCCGAGCCGCAGCAGATCCTGGCGATCACCTTTACCAAGAAGGCCGCCGCCGAAATGCGCCAGCGCCTGAACGAATGGCTGGCCGATTTTGCCGGCAAGACGCCGGAGCAACTGGAGCCGGAGCTGCGGATGCGCGGCATGACGCCGGAGCAGGCGAAGCAGCATGCGCCGGCGCTGCAGGGGCTGTACCTGAAGCTGCTGCAGCACGGTCGCAGCCCGCAGATCCGCACCTTCCACAGCTGGTTTGCCGCCTTGTTGCGCGCGGCACCGCTGCAGGTGCTGGAACAGCAGGGCCTGCCCAGCCAGTACGAACTGCTGCAGGATGATGCGCGCGCCGTGGCCGAAGTCTGGCGGCCGTTTTTCCAGGCGCTGCTGCGCGATGATTCGGCGCGCGCCGATTTCGATGCGCTGGTAGGCCTGCATGGCCGCAGCAACACGCTGAAGGCGCTGGAAGCCGCACTGGCCAAGCGTGTTGAATTCCGTCTGGCGCACCAGCACGGGGTGCTGGAACGATCGGTGCTGCCGTTTCAGCAGCTGGTGCTGGAACTGAAGGACTTTGCTTCGCCGGCGGCATCGCTGGACAGCGAGGCGGCGGCGCAGCGCTGGCATGCACGCTCGGCCGCGCTGGGGTCGGAAAA
>JAAYCV010000078.1 GCA_012729605.1 Ramlibacter sp.
GCTGCAGGCCTGCTCCGGACAGGGCAGCAGCCCGGCCGCCGCGCCGGCCAGTGCCGCATCGGCTCCTGCAGCCGTCGCCTCTGGCAATGGCAAGAACATCACCCTGCTCAACGTCAGCTATGACCCGACGCGCGAGCTGTACGCCGAACTGAACCAGGCCTTTGCCGCGCAGTACCAGAAGGATACCGGCAGCACGGTGACCATCCGCCAGTCGCATGGCGGCTCCGGCAAGCAGGCGCTGTCGGTACTGGGCGGCCTGAAGGCCGATGTGGTGACGCTGGCGCTGGCTGCCGATATCGACGTGCTGGCCAAGCAAGGCCAGCTGCTGCCGGCCGACTGGCAGCAGCGCCTGCCGCACAACAGCACGCCCTACTCCAGCACCATCGTGTTCCTGGTGCGCAAGGGCAACCCCAAGGGCATCCAGGACTGGGGCGACCTGGTCAAGCCGGGCGTAGCCGTGATCACGCCCAACCCCAAGACTTCCGGCGGTGCGCGCTGGAACTATCTGGCGGCCTGGGGCTATGCGCTGGAGAAAAACGGCCAGTCGGCCGAGAAGGCACGTGATTTCGTCTCGCAGCTGTATCGCAACGTGCCGGTGCTGGATTCGGGCGCGCGCGGCTCGCTGATCACCTTTACCCAGCGTGGCCAGGGCGATGTGCTGCTGTCGTGGGAGAACGAGGCCTACATGGCGCTGAAGGAAGCCGGTGGCGACCAGTTCGAGATCGTCACGCCTTCGGTCAGCATCCTGGCCGAACCGCCGGTGGCGCTGGTGGACAAGAACGTGGATGCCAACGGCACCCGCGCTGCCGCCGAGGCCTATCTGCACTACCTGTACACGCCCGAGGCGCAGCGCCTGATCGGCAAGCATTTCTACCGCCCCTCGGATGCCGAGGTGGCGAAGGAGTTTGCCGACAAGTACGCCCAGGTCAAGCTGTTCACGATTGACGAAGTGTCTGGTGGCTGGACCAAGACCCAGCAGGAGCACTTTGCTGATGGCGGTATCTACGACCAGATCTTTGCCAATGCACGCAAATAAGCGCTCCTTATAAGATAAACAACATAACAAAACTACTATTTATTCGTTCCCTGTTGGGTCAGGAGCTCCTAGGATAGCTTCCTGACCCATTTTTTATTCCAACCGATTCCGTATTGCCATGACTTCTGCCCGCCAAGACTCCTCCCGTTCCTTCAGCCGTCGCAGCCTGCTGCGCGGCACCAGCCTGGCGATTGTCGCACTCGGCACCGGCCTGGTGCTGCAAGGCTGCTCCAAGGGCGGCAGCGACGGCGCCGCTTCGGCCGCAGCACCGGCCTCGCAAGCGACCGCTGCAGCCAGCGACAGCAACAAGCTGCTGAACGTGAGCTATGACGTCTCGCGGGAGTTCTACAAGGAGTTGAACCCGCTGTTCCAAAAGGACAAGGGCATCGAGGTGCAGCAGTCGCACGGCGGCAGCAGCAAGCAGGTGCGCAGCGTGGCTGATGGTCTGCAGGCCGACGTCGTCACCATGAACCAGGCCAGCGACATCGATTTCCTGGCTGGCAAAGGCCTGGTGGACCAGGACTGGGCGAGCAAGTTCCCGAACAACGCCGCGCCCAATACGTCACTGTCGGTGATCCTGGTGCGCAAGGGCAACCCCAAGCAGATCCATGACTGGGCCGACCTGGCCAAGGCTGGCGTGCAGCCCATCATTCCCAACCCCAAGACCGCCGGCAATGGCCGCTACACCTGGCTGGCCGTGTGGGGCTCGGCGCTGAAGTCCGGCGCCAGCGCCGACCAGGCGCGTACCCAGACCGCGCAGGTGTTTGCCAACGTGCCGGTGCTGGACGGCGGCGGCCGTGCCGCCACCACCACCTTTGCCCAGCGCCAGATCGGCGATGCCCTGGCCACGTTCGAAAGCGAAGTGCCGCTGATCAAGAAGGAGTTTGGCGACAACTTCGAGGTGATCTACCCGAAGTGGACGGTGCTGGCCGAAAACCCGGTCGCCATCGTCAACCCGGTGGTGGACAAGAAAGGCACGCGCCAGGCCGCGACCGATTACCTGAACTTCCTGTGGTCGCCGCAGGCACAGGAACTGGCCGCCAAGCACCATCTGCGCCCGCGTGACGAAGCCGTGCTGGCCAAGTTTGCCGATGCCTTCCCGCAGCAGCAGACCTTTACCGTGGACGAGCTGTTCGGCGGCTGGAGCCAGGCCCAGAAGGACCATTTTGCCGATGGCGGCTTCTACGACCAGGCCGTGGCCCAGCAGAAGAAGTAAGCCCGGCCACCCGGGTCGCTCGCCTGAGCGGCCCGCTGCCATCGCCTGATCCGTATCGCCATGAGTTCCGCCACCTTGACCGCCCCTCTTGACCAAGCCCCCCGCCCGCAGCCGGCCCCCAAAGTGCCGGCCGTGGCGGCAACGCGTCGCCCCTGGCGCAATCCGCTGCTGCGCAGCCACAGCATTCTGCCGGGCTTCAACCTGTCGCTCGGCATTTCGGTGCTGTACCTGAGCCTGATCGTGCTGATCCCGCTGGCGACCGTGTTTTTCACCGCCGGCCAGCTCAGCCTGGCGCAGTTCTGGCGCATTGCCAGTGACCCGCAGGTGGTGGCGTCGTACAAGCTGACTTTTGGTGCCTCGCTGGTGGCGGCCAGCATCAACGCCGTGTTCGGCATGCTGGTGGCCTGGGTGCTGGTGCGCTATGAATTCCCCGGCCGCCGCCTGCTCGATGCCATGGTGGATCTGCCGTTTGCGCTGCCGACCGCCGTGGCCGGCATCGCGCTGACCGGCCTGTATGCGCAGAACGGCTGGATCGGCAGCCTGCTGCCGTTCAAGGTCAGCTACACGCCGCTGGGCGTGATGCTGGCACTGACCTTTATCGGCCTGCCCTTCGTGGTGCGCACGGTGCAACCTGTGCTGCAGGACCTGCACCAGGAACAGGAAGAAGCCGCTGCCATGCTGGGTGCCAGCCGGCTGCAGACCTTCCGCCGCGTGATCCTGCCGACGCTGGCGCCGGCGCTGCTGACCGGCTTCTCGCTCGCCTTTGCGCGTGCGCTGGGTGAGTACGGCTCGGTCATCTTCATTGCCGGCAACATCCCGTTCAAGACCGAGATCACCGCGCTGCTCATCATCAGCAAGGTGGAACAGTTCGATATCCCCGGTGCCTCGGTGATTGCCGTGGTGATGCTGCTGGCCGCCTTTGCCATGCTGCTGGCAATCAACCTGCTGCAGGCCTGGAGCCGTCGCCGCACGGCGACCGTCTGACCGGAGGAGAACCCATGTCTGCTGCTGTTGCCAAACGCCCCACCCCCGTCAACCAGGAACCGCTGTGGCTGCGTGTCACGCTGATCAGCGTTGCCGTGCTGTTCATGGCGCTGTTCCTGCTGGTTCCGCTGTTCAGCATCTTCTACGAGGCACTGCGCCAGGGCCTGGCGGTGTACTGGGCCGCCATCACCGATCCCGATGCGCTCTCGGCCATCAAGCTGACGCTGCTGGCCGCCGGTATCGCGCTGCCGTTGAACGCGATTTTCGGCATTGCCGCGGCCTGGGCCATCACCAAATTCGATTTCCGCGGCAAGAGCGTGCTGCTGACGCTGATCGACCTGCCGTTTTCCGTATCGCCGGTGATTGCCGGCCTGGCGCTGGTGCTGATCTATGGCGCCAACAGCCTGATCGGCGGCTGGCTGGAAGCACACGGCCTGCAGGTGATTTTCGCCGTGCCGGGCATCGTGATCGCCACCGTGTTCATCACCTTCCCGTTCGTGGCGCGTGAACTGATTCCGCTGATGCAGCAACAGGGCAGCTCCGAGGAAGAAGCGGCGCGCATCCTGGGTGCCAGCGGCTGGCAGATTTTCCGCCGCGTCACGCTGCCCAACATCAAGTGGGCGCTGCTCTACGGCCTGATCCTGAGCAATGCGCGGGCCATGGGCGAGTTTGGTGCCGTGTCCATCGTCTCCGGCCATATCCGCGGCCAGACCAACACCATGCCGCTGCACATCGAGGTGGTCTACAACGAATACCAGTTTGCCGCCGCCTTTGCCGTGTCGTCCCTGCTGGCGCTGCTGGCCCTGGTAACGCTGGTGCTGAAATTCATCGTCGAGCGCCGCGCGCTGCCGGCCCGCTGAGCCACATAAGAGTCAAGAACCATGCAGATTTCGATCCAGAACCTGAACAAGTCCTTTGGCCGCACCGTGGTGTGCGACAACATCAATCTCGACATTGCCAGCGGCGAACTGCTGGCACTGCTGGGCCCGTCCGGCTCCGGCAAGACCTCGCTGCTGCGCGTGCTGGCCGGGCTGGAGCTGCCGGACAGCGGCCAGGTGCGCTTTGGCAACGAGGACGTGACCTATGCCGATGCGCGCCAGCGCAACATCGGCTTCGTGTTCCAGCATTACGCGCTGTTTGCCCACATGACGGTAGCCGATAACGTCGCCTTTGGCCTGACAGTACTGCCGGCCGCGCAGCGCCCGTCGAAAAAGGACATCGCCGAACGCGTGCAGCTGCTGCTGGACAAGGTGCAGCTGGGCGCGCTGGGCAAGCGCTACCCGCACCAGCTCTCGGGCGGCCAGCGCCAGCGCGTGGCACTGGCGCGTGCGCTGGCCACGCAGCCGCGCGTGCTGCTGCTGGACGAACCGTTTGGCGCGCTCGATGCCAAGGTGCGCAAGGAGCTGCGCCGCTGGCTGCGCCAGATCCACCACGACATGGGCGTGACCAGCATCTTCGTCACGCACGACCAGGAAGAAGCGCTGGAGGTGGCGGACCGTGTGGTGGTGATGAACGCCGGCCACATCGAGCAGGTTGGCAGCCCGAACGAAGTCTACGAGAACCCCGCCACGCCCTTCGTGATGGAGTTTCTGGGCGATGTCAACCGCCTGCACCCGCAAGGCGGCGCCACGCCGACCTATGTGCGCCCGCACCAGATCGACGTGCTGCCCGCGCTGGCCAACGAGGCAGCGCCGCAAGGCAGCATCTCGGCGATCTGGAAGCAGACCCAGATCGTCGGCCCCTACAGCTATATGGAGTTCGAGCGCGAAGACGATCGCCATCTGGTCGATGTGCAACTCACGCGCAGCGAGCACCGCCAGCTGGAGCAGCGCCTGCAGTTTGCCCCCGGCACACGCGTCTGGCTGCGGCCGAGCAAGGTGACGGAGTTTGTCGATGCGGGGGCGGGTATCTGACACGCTAGGCAGGTCTTGGCAGTTTTCTATAATGGCATGCGCGGTCTGAGTACCGCGCTTTTTTGTGCCTCCTGGCACAGCTGTTTAAGCTGCCACGATTCCGCGTGGCGGCGGCTTGACCCCAATCGGAGAACCCCATGTCCCACGCTACCCGCCGTGTGGCGCTGCGCACTGCCTGTGCGCTGGCCGCCGCGACCGCCTTCCTGACGCCGCTGCAGGCGTCTGCTGCCAGCCAGGTGTTGCGCGTCTCTGCCATCCCCGACGAAGCCCCGACCGAGCTGCAGCGCAAGTTTGCGCCGCTCGGCAAGTACCTGGAAGCCCAGACCGGCATGAAGGTGCAGTTCACCCCGGTGACCGATTACGCCGCCGTGGTGGAAGCGCTAGCCACCAACAAGATCGATCTGGCCTGGCTCGGTGGCTTCACCTATGTGCAGGCAAATATCCGCACCAAGGGAGCTGCCACGCCCATCGTGCAGCGCGCCGAGGACGAGCGTTTCACCACAAAATTCATCACCACCGATCCGGCGATCCGCAGCCTGGCCGACCTGAAGGGCAAGCGCTTCGTGTTTGGTTCGCCCTCCTCCACCTCGGGCAACCTGATGCCGCGTTACTACCTGCAGCAGGCGAAGATCCAGCCCGAGAAGGATTTCCGCACTGTCGCCTATTCCGGCGCGCATGACGCCACCGCGGCCTTTGTCTCCGCCGGCCGCGCGGAAGCCGGCGCGCTGAACGCCTCGGTCTGGGACAAGCTGGTCGAGCAGAAGAAGATCGATCCGAACAAGGTGCGCGTGTTCTACACCACGCCGGGCTACCACGACTACAACTGGACCGTGCGCGGCGGCATGGACCCGGCGCTGGTACGCAAGCTCAGCGCCGCCTTCCTGAACCTGAACCCGGCCAACCCGCAGCACAAGCAGATCCTGGAGCTGCAGCGCGCCAGCAAGTTCATCCCGACGCAAAAGTCCAACTACGACAAGATCGAACAGGCCGCGCGCTCCGCCGGCCTGCTGAAGTAAGCACCGCATGGCCTTCGCACTCGAAGGGGTCGGCCTGCGCTATGCCAACGGCCATGCCGGCCTGAGCGACATCACGCTGTCGGCCCGACAAGGTGAATGCCTGGCGCTGGTCGGACCATCCGGTGCCGGCAAGAGCTCGCTGCTCGGCGTGCTCGGCTCGGCGCTGGTGCCCACCAGCGGGCAGGTTCGACTCCTGTGCGAAACCGTGCCCAGTGGCCGCGCGCTGCGCCAGCTGCGCAGCCGCATCGGCATGGTGCACCAGGCGCCACCGCTGCCGGCGCGCCAGCGCGTCGTCACCAGCGTGCTGGCCGGCAAGCTCGGCCAATGGCCGTGGTGGAAAAGCCTGCTGTCGCTGGCGTATCCCCAGGACATGGCCGGTGCGCAACAGACGCTGGCGCGGCTGGAACTGGCCGACAAGCTGTTCAGCCGTTGCGACCAGCTCTCCGGCGGCCAGCTGCAGCGTGTCGGCATCGCCCGTACGCTGTACCAGGCACCGGAACTGCTGCTGGCCGATGAACCGGTCTCGGCGCTGGACCCGACGCTGGCGCTGGCCACGGTGCAGCTGCTGGTGGACGATGCACGGGCGCGCCAGGCCACGCTGGTGACCAGCCTGCACGCGGTGGACCTGGCGCTGCGCTGCTTTGACCGCATCGTCGGCGTGCGCGAAGGCCGCATCGCCTTTGACCTGCCGGCCGCCGAAGTCACGCAGCCGCTGCTGCAACAGCTCTATGCCGGCGAGTCGCCGCAAGCCACCCCCGCCGCACAGCCGATCCAGGCCACGATCCAGGTGGGCCACTGCTGACATGGCAAAGGCTCGCCACCACGCCTTGCGCGATCCCGCCGCGCCACGCCGGATCGGCTGGCTGATCGCCGCCATCGTCATCCTTTGGCCGCTGTGGCGCACCGCGCAGATCCAGCCGGCCCTGCTGCTGGACCCGGCCAATCTGGAAACCATGGGCCTGTTCCTGGGCAGCTTTCTGCCGCCCTCGACCGAGGGCTTTTTCCTCGGCCTGCTCTGGCAGGCAACGCTGGAAACACTGGCGATTGCCACCGTCGGCATGCTGCTGGCCTTGCTGCTGGCGATTCCGCTCGGCTATCTGGCCAGCAATGCGGCACGCACCCGGCTGCAACGCAACTCACTGAGCCGCTCCATCCTGACGCTGCTGCGCAGCATCCCGGAACTGGTCTGGGCGCTGGTGTTCGTGCGCGTGTTCGGCCTCGGTCCGGCGGCCGGCATCATGGCACTGGGCCTGACCTACGGCGGCATGCTCGGCAAGGTCTATGCCGAAATCCTCGAATCGGTGCCGCAACAGCCAGCCCTGGCGCTGCGCCATGCCGGTGCACGGCGCCCGCTGGCGCTGCTGTACGGCGTGCTGCCAGTGGCCGCGCGCGAACTGGTGTCGTACACCGTCTACCGCTGGGAATGCGCGATCCGCGCCTCGGTGGTGATGGGCTTTGTCGGTGCCGGTGGCCTGGGCCAGCTGATGGACCAGGCCATGAAAATGCTCAACGGCAGCGAAGCCGCCAGCATCCTGATCGCCTTCCTGCTGCTGGTCACAGCGGCGGATCTGCTCTCGTCCCGGCTGCGCCACTGGCTGGATACGCCACCGGCAGCACAGCGCGCACCTTTTGGCTGGCGCACCCTGCTGACAGCGCTGCTCGGCACGATTGGCGTCTGGGCCAGCCTGCGCCTGCTGCAGATCGACTGGAGCCTGCTCTGGGCCGAGGGCGCGCTGGAATCGATGCGCGATTTCGTCGCCGGCTTTTTCCCACCTGACCTGTCGCCGGACTGGTGGCTGACGATTCTGCAGGCGAGCTGGGAGACGCTGGCGATGTCGGTGATGGGCACGCTGATCGCCGCCGTGCTCGGGCTGCTGCTGGCGCTGGCACGGCCACGCCCGCTCTGGAGCATGGTCAACAACGTGCTGCGCTCGGTGCCGGAACTGGTCTGGGCCACGCTGACAGTGCTGGCAGTCGGCCTGGGCGCTTTTGCCGGCACGCTGGCGCTGGCGCTGCATACCGCCGGCGTGCTCGGCCGGCTCTATGGCGAGGCACTGGACAACACACCGCCGCAACCTTCCGCCGCCTTGCAGCACAGTGGCGCGCTGCGCTGGCAAGGATTCCTGTACGGCACGCTGCCCGCCGTGGCACCACAGCTGCTGGCCTACACGCTGTACCGCTGGGAAATGAATATCCGCATGGCCGCCGTGCTCGGCTTTGTCGGCGCCGGCGGGCTCGGCCAGCTGCTCTATGTGGAGCTGTCGCTGTTCAACTACGCGCAGGCAGCCGGCGTGATCCTGGCGATGCTGCTGCTGTCGCTGCTGGTTGATGCCGGCAGTGGCTGGCTGCGGCGCTGGCTGGTGCGCGCCGGCTGAGCCTCAGCGGCTGTCGCGCAGACCAAATCCCGGCCAGACCCACATCGCCAGCGTCCAGCACAGCAATGCCCAGCTGGCACCACCGGCCCAGCCGGCCAGCACATCGGTCGGCCAGTGCACGCCCAGGTAGACGCGGCTGAGCCCGACCAGCAGCGCCACCAGCATCGCCGAGGAGACGACGAAAATCTCCAGCCGGCGCTCGGTCAATAGCCGCGCCAGCAGCACGCCCAGCGTCAGGTAGACCAGTGTCGAGATCATGGCGTGGCCGCTGGGAAAACTGGTGGTCAGCACGGTATCGCCGTGCGGAAACAGGTCCGGGCGCGGCCGCTGGAACAGCGCCTTGAGCAGAAAGGACAGGCCAGTGCCCAGCGAGGTGGACAGCAGCACATACAGCGCCATGCCGCGCCGCCCCAGCAGCCAGAGGAACAGCACGACCAGGATCACCAGCAGGCTCAGCACCGAGGTGCTGCCCAGCGCCGTGATGTCGCGCGCGGCCTGATCCAGCCAGGCCGGACCGGCGGCCTGCTGCAGGTTGGCGGGGTCACGCATGGCCAGCAGAATGGCACGGTCGAGTGCGCCGGTTTCGCCTTCGAACACTTCTTCGGCCACGGCAATGAACAGCCACAAGCCGATGGTCGCCAGCAGCGCCATGCCCAGCAGCAGTGGTTCGGGACGTCGGATCGGCAGGCGCATGGGGATTCCTTCTGGATAGCGGCAACCCTGCCATTATCCGGCCTGCACACGGCCCTGCTGCCAGGCAGACATCGCCGGAATCGCGCACAATCAGGGCATGACTACATCGGACACCCCCTCCCGCAAGCGCTGCGTGGTGCTGACCGGCGCCGGCATCAGCGCCGACAGCGGACTCGATACCTTCCGCGGTGCCGGCGGCCTGTGGGAAGGCCACCGTGTGGAAGACGTGGCCACGCCCGAGGCCTTTGCCCGCGACCCGCAGCTGGTGCTGGATTTCTACAACGCGCGCCGCCGCCAGCTGCGTGACGTGCAGCCCAACTCGGCACACTACGCCCTGGCCGCGCTGGAAGAAGCCTGCGATGTCTACATCGTGACGCAGAACGTGGACAACCTGCACGAGCGCGCCGGCAGCAGCCGTGTGCTGCACCTGCATGGCGAGCTGACCAAGCTGCGCAGCCAGGATGACGAAGCGCATGTGATCGAGTGGCATGGCGACCAGCCGCCGGACATGAAGGATCCGGCCGGCGCACCGATGCGCCCGCACATCGTCTGGTTTGGCGAACCGGTGCCGCTGATCGAGGACGCCGTGGACCTGATCAGCGATGCCGACATCGTGATGGTGATCGGCACCTCGCTCAAGGTCTATCCGGCTGCCGGGCTGGTCGAATTTGCACCGGACGATGCGCTCTGCGTGCTGATCGATCCGCACCCGAACCTGGGGCCGTCCGTGGCGGACCGTGAACTGTTCGTCGTGGAAGAACGCGCCGCTACCGGCGTGCCGCGCGTGGTGCAGGCGCTGCTCGAGCAGCTTTGAACGCCCGGCTTACAGCAGGAACAGCGTCGCCAGTGCCAGGAACACGCCAAAGCCGATGCCGTCGGTGAGCATGGTCAGCACCACGCCGCCGGCCAGTGCCGGGTCCAGCCCAAGGCGCTGCAGCAGCAGCGGAATCATGGCGCCGCTCAGCGTGCCGTTGACCAAGTTGATGAACACCGCAATGGCAAACACCGCCGCCAACGCCGGTTTGTCAAACCAGACCAGCGCCACCGCACCGACGATCATCGCCCAGAACAGGCCGTTGAGCGTGGCCACGGCCAGCTCGCGCCGCATCAGCGCGCCGGTGTTGCGCCGGCTCACCTGCTCGGTCGCCAGGCCGCGCGTGACCAGGGTCAGTGTCTGGTTGCCGGCCACGCCGCCCATGCTGGCCACCACCGGCATCAGCACCGCCAGCGCCACCATCGCCTCGATCGCGCCGCCAAAGCGGCCAATGATCCAGGCCGAGATCAGGGCATTGAACAGGTTGACACCGAGCCAGATGGCGCGTGAGCGCACGCTGCGGCCGACCGGCTCGAACAGGTCCGATTCCTGATCCAGGCCGGCTGCGGCCAGCGCGCTGTGCTCGGCCTCTTCCTCCAGCACGTCCACCATGTCGTCAATCGTGATCCGGCCCAGCAGCTGCCCCTGGTCATCGAGTACCGGTGCCGAGACCCAGTTGCGGTCGCGGAAACGGCGCGCCACCTTGGTCGCCGGCATCGTCACCGGCACGCCCTCGACACTGGTATCCATGACTTCGCGCACCAGCTTGTCACCGCCTAGCGAGACCAGATCAACCAGCGACAGCACTCCCTGGAAACGCCCGGCGGCATCGATCACCATCAGGCTGTCGGTCGTCGCCGGCATCACGTTCTGCTGCTTGCGCCGCATCATGCGCAGATAGCGCCGCACCACCGACAGGCGCATGTCGTCGCGGACCACGATCGCATCCGCATCCATCATGCCGCCGGCGCTGTCTTCCGGATACTGGCGCAGCTGGTCCAGCCGTTCACGCCGCTGTGCGTTCATGTCGCGCACCACCGCCTGCATCACCTGCGGCGGCAAGCGGTCGTACAGGTCGGCCAGCGCATCCAGATCCAGGCCGTGGATCGCCTCGGCCAGCCGCTGCGCCTTGGTCGCGCCAATCAGCTGCTCGCGCACGCTGTCGCTGGTCTCGATCATCACCGCGCCCAGCGCCGCTGGCTCCAGCTCGGCGGCCACGCGCAGGCGCTGCCGCTTGGGCAGGCCTTCCAGCACGCCGGCGATATCGGCCGGGTGCAGGGTACGCAGCAGCGCGCGCAAGGCTTCGGGCGAGGCGTCTTGCACCAGCTCGGCGACGCGGTCGGCCAGCTCGCTGTTGTTCAGCAGGGAAGGTTGGGATGCCATCGGGTCTTTCAGGAACAAAGCCGTACACCCTAACCAATCGCGACAGCCCTTGTCAAGCCGACAAGCGCATGTCACGCAAACGACAAATAGCCTTCACGAACCTGCCACAGCGGATTCATACCATGCCTGCAGGCGGTCACCTTGGTGCACCGCAGCAAATGCCGAAGGAAGACCATGAAGATTGCGATTGCCGGAACCGGATACGTGGGCATGTCGATTGCGGTACTGCTGGCCCAGCACCATGAAGTGGTGGCGCTGGACATCGTGCCGCAGCGGGTAGACCTGATCAACGCCGGCCAGTCACCGATTGCCGATGCCGACATCGAGCACTACCTGCAGCACCAGCCGTTGCAGCTGCGTGCCACGCTGGATGCGCAGGACGCCTACCGCCAGGCCGATTACGTGGTGATCGCCACGCCGACCGACTACGACCCCGAAACCGGCAGCTTTGACACCAGCTCGGTCGAGGTGGTGATCCGCCAGGTGATGCAGCTGGCACCGCAGGCGGTGATGGTGATCAAGTCCACCATCCCGGTCGGCTTTACCGACCGCATGCGGCGCGAACTCGGCACCGAGCAGCTGATCTTCTCGCCCGAATTCCTGCGTGAAGGCAAGGCGCTGCACGACAACCTGCACCCCTCGCGCATCATCATCGGCGAAGATTCGGTACGCGCACGCCAGTTTGCCGGCCTGCTGCAACAAGGCGCGCTGCGCCAGGACGTGCCGGTGGTGTTTACCGGCTCTACCGAAGCCGAGGCGGTCAAGCTGTTCTCCAACACCTACCTGGCGATGCGCGTGGCCTACTTCAACGAGCTGGACACCTATGCCGCCACGCACGGTCTGGACACGCGCCAGATCGTCGAGGGCGTCGGCCTGGATCCGCGCATCGGCAAGCACTACAACAACCCGTCCTTTGGCTATGGCGGCTACTGCCTGCCCAAGGACACGCAGCAGCTGCTGGCCAACTACCGCGACGTACCGCAAAACCTGATCCGCGCGATTGTCGATTCCAACATCACACGCAAGGATTTCATCGCCGACGAAATCATCCGCAAGGAGCCGCGCGTGGTCGGCGTGTTCCGTCTGATCATGAAGACCGGCTCGGACAACTTCCGCTCGTCCAGCGTGCAGGGCATCATGAAGCGCATCAAGGGCAAGGGCATCGAGGTCATCGTCTACGAGCCGGCACTGGATGAATCGCATTTCTTCAACTCGCGCGTGCTGCGCGACCTGGACGCCTTCAAGCAGCAGGCCGACGTGATCCTGGCCAACCGCCACAGCCCGCTGCTGGACGATGTGGCCCACAAGGTCTACACGCGCGACCTGTTCGGCA
>JAAYCV010000079.1 GCA_012729605.1 Ramlibacter sp.
ACATGCAATCCACTTCCTCGCGTTCTTCCCGTGGCCGCCAGCTGTTGCTGGCGGCTGTTGTGCTGGTGGTGTTCGCCGTGGTGGCGGGCATCTGGCTGGGCCGTGGTGCCAGCAGCGATGGCTCGCCAGTGCGCGGGGATGGCGCGGCCGAACTGACGATCAGTGGTGGCGCCGCGTCCGCCGCGGCACTGGATGCCTCGACCCAGACGGAAGAACTGACCGGTCGCCCGCCACTGCAGGGGCAAGCCGATCCGGCGCGCCAGGCAGAAGGCGCGATTGTGGCGCCGGGCGGTGGCGTGGAGCTGCAGCGCCATGAAGACGTGCAGCCACTGCCGCCGGCTGATGCGGGCGCGGATCTGCCAGCCAGCGCTGCCGAGCCGATGCCCGACGCCAGCGAGGCGCTGCCGCCGCTGGATGACGCGTCCGCTGCGCAATAAGGCTTATCTGTCCGGCACCGGCTGGCCCATGCGCAGCCAGCCGCCTGGATCGGTGGCACCGTGCCGTGGCCACTGGCGTGCCTGATGCACGCGCAGCACGCCGCGCTGCCACAGGTGCATGATGCGCATCACGCCGGCGTGGGTGACCCAGACCGTGGGCAGCGCATGGGGCTGCAGCAGGTGCTGGCGTGCCACCGCTTGCACGCGCGCCATGAAGTCATGTAGCGATTCCCCATTGCCACCGCCAGGCCAGCCGCCAAAATCGGCCATCCAGCTGTCCCATTCCGTGGCGGGCAGGGTGCTCCACGGGCGGCCTTCCCAGCGGCCGAAGTGCATCTCGCGCAGGCGCGTATCGACGCGGGGCAGGGTGGCGATGCCGGCCTGTTCGGCCTGCTGCTGCAGTGTCAGTGCCAGCTGCCGGCAACGGCGTGCCGGCGAGGAGACGATCTGCAGGGGCTGCGCCAGCTCTGGCAGTGCCGCCAGAAAGGCCTGTGCGCTGTGCTGCGTTGCGGCGGCATCGGCGGGTACATCCAGCTGGCCGTAGCAGATGCCGGCATCGACCAGCGGCGTGGCGTGGCGCAGCAGCCACCAGGGTTGGGCAGGGAGGCGTGGCGTCATGCGTGTGCCATGGCGTACAGCGTGGCGGTCAGGCTGGCGGCATAAAAGGTGAGCTCGCAGACCTGCTGCGTGGCACCCAGGCAGTCACCGGTAAAGCCCTGCAGGCGGCGATGGAACCACCAGCCCATCAATGCGGCGGCGATGCCGCTGGCCATAGTGGCGCTGCCGAGAATGGCCAGCGTCCAGGCACCCTGGCCGGTGACGTAGTAGAACGCCGCCAGCGGCAGGCACCAGAGCGCCGCGCTCCAGACCGATACCTGCTGCAGGCCACCGGTGATGCGCAGGGTCTTGGACTGCTGGTCCAGGCCGATATGCGGCAGGGCATTGATCAGCAGCAGCGGAAAGAAGCGCGATACCACGTGGGCACACAGCAGGCTGGCCAACACGATGCCGGGCTGCAGTACGCCCAGGCTGGCTAGCAGCAGCACCTTGAGCAGCAGCGCCATGAACAGGGTGATGACGGCGTAGCTACCGACACGGGAGTCCTTCATGATCTCGAGCGCGCGCGCCGGGCTGGCGTGGCCGCCGAGCGCGTCGGCGACATCGGACAGGCCGTCCTCGTGCAGTGCGCCGGTGAGCCAGATCGTGGCCAGCGTGCTGAGCAGGGCGGCAAGCGCCATCAGCAGGCTGGAGGAGGCCATCAGCATCACCGGCGAGCCCCACAGCCAGAGCACGAACAGATAGACCAGTATCGCCACGGAACCGGTCAGCCAGCCGATCGCTGGGAAATGCACCAGCGCTGCCCGCATGCGGGCCGGACTGTAATCCGCCCAGGCCGCCAGCTGCTGCGGCAGTGGCAGGCGGGTGAAGAATTGCAGGGCCAGCAGCAGGTTGCGCGCGAATTCGCTCATGGCCGCAGGCACTCAGGCCGGCTTGCGCAGGAACATCTGGTAGACCGGGTTCTGCGTTTCTTCGACGTAAGGGTAGCCCAGCGTGTGCAGGAATTCCTGGAACGGGGCATCGTCCTCGGGCGGGGCCTGAATGCCGACCAGCGCCTCGCTGTAGTCGGCGCCCTGGTTGCGGTAGTGGAACAGGCTGATGTTCCAGCCCGGGTTGAGCATGCTCAGGAAGCGCATCAGCGCGCCCGGGCGTTCCGGAAACTCGAAGCGCAGCAGGCGCTCATTGCCGGCGACCGAGCTCGGGCCGCCGACCATGTAGCGGATATGCGCCTTGGCCAGCTCGTTCTCGGTCAGGTCCAGCGTGTCGAAGCCGTTTTCGCGCAGCTTCTGCGTGATCATGTGGCTTTCGCCCTTGCCGTTGGTCGAGACGCCGATATACACATGGGCCTGCTGGCTGCTGTGCATGCGGTAGTTGAACTCGGTCACGTTGCGCGGCCCGCCTTCCAGGCTGTCAATCAGCGAACACAGGCGGCGGAAGCTGCCACGCTCTTCCGGGATGGTGACGGCGAACAGGGCCTCGCGATCTTCGCCGATCTCGGCACGTGCGGCGACGAAGCGCAGGCGGTCGAAGTTCATGTTGGCGCCGCAGAGCACGGCGGCAAAGGTCTGGCCGCTGAGCTGGTGCTTGTCCACGTACTGCTTGATGGCAGCGACACCCATGGCGCCGGCCGGTTCGACGATGCTGCGCGTATCGACAAAGATGTCCTTGATGGCGGCGCAGACGGCATCGGTATCGACGATGACGTAGTCATCCAGCAACTCGCGGCAGAGGCGGAAGGTTTCCTCGCCGACCAGCTTGACCGCGGTGCCGTCGGAGAACAGGCCGACATCGTCCAGCGCCACGCGCTCGTTGCGCTGCACCGATTGCCACATGGCATCGGAATCGTTCATCTGCACGCCGATCACCTTGATACCGGGGCGCACTGCCTTGATATAGCTGGCTACGCCAGAGGCCAGGCCGCCACCGCCGATGGCGACGAACACCGCATCAAGATCGGCATGGGGCAGGGTCTGCACCTGGCGCAGCATTTCCATGGCGACCGTGCCCTGGCCGGCGATGACGTCGGGATCATCGAACGGGTGGATGAAGGTCAGGCCCTGTTCGTCCTGCAGCTTGACCGCGTGCTGGTAGGCATCGCTATAGCTTTCACCGGCCAGCACGACATCGCCGCCAAGCGTCCGCACGGCATCGATCTTGAGTTGTGGCGTGGTGGTGGGCATGACGATGATGGCGCGCGTGCCGAGCTTGCGTGCGCCCAGCGCCACGCCTTGCGCGTGGTTGCCGGCCGAGGCGCAGATCACGCCCTTGTGCAGCTGGCCCGGAGTCAGCTGGGCCATCTTGTTGTAGGCGCCGCGCAGCTTGAAGCTGAACACCGGCTGCTGGTCCTCGCGCTTGAGCAGCACGGTGTTGCCGATGCGGCGGCTCAGCACGCGTGCATGGTCGAGCGGTGTCTCGTGCGCCACGTCGTAGACGCGGGCGTTGAGGATCTTGCGCAGATAGTCATCCGGGCTCAGCGGAGTTGCCGGGGATTGGGGAGCGGTCATCGTGATGCGGTGAAACAGGGAAAAGGCAAGGATAACGCCGATTGTTGTTGCATTGCAGTGCAACAACGCTTGCAGCAGCGGCATGTTGCAGTGCGTGTTTCCAATTGTGCATGCCAAAGGTATCATTATGGATTGGCCTGGACAAGGCAGGGCGTTGTTCCTGTTGTCTTTTCGTGTGCGTGTGTGCATGGTCAGGCCGGTTTTTCCTATCCGAGGTTTTTCCATGCAAGCAATTTTTTCCCGTCGTACCGTTTTTGCCCTGGCCGCTTCGCTGGCCCTGGTCGCCTGCTCCAAGTCCGAAGCACCGGCGGCATCGGCTTCTGCTGCTGCCGCACCGGCCGGCAAGGTGCTGGTAGCAGCATCCAACGCCAACTTCGCCCCGTTCGAGTCCATGACGCCGGACGGCAAGGTGCAGGGCTTTGACGCCGACCTGATGCAGGCGGTGGCCGAGAAGGGCGGTTTCGAGGTGCGCCTGGTGAATACGCCCTGGGAAGGCCTGTTCAACGGTCTGGCGCAGGGTGACAGCGATCTGGTCATCTCCGCCGTGACGATTACCGACGCGCGCAAGCAGACCATGGATTTTTCCGAGCCCTACTTTGAAGCAAAGCAGCTGATTGCCGTGCGCGCGGATTCCCCGGTGGCATCGCTGCAGGACCTGAAGGATCAGGCCGTGGGCGTGCAGACCGGCACCACCGGTGACGAGGTCGTGTCCAACCTGCAGGGCAAGACCAGCGCCAACATCAAGCGCTTTGACACGACCCCGCTGGCGATGAAGGAGCTGGAATCGGGTGGCGTGGCCGCCGTGGTGGGTGACAACGGCGTGGTCGGCCACTACCTGAAGAACAACAGCAGCACCAATCTGCGCCTGGTCGCCGACGATACCGCCACGCCGGAGCAGTACGGCATCGTGGTGCGCAAGGGCGATACCGAACTGCTGAACAAGGTCAACACTGGCCTGCAGGCGATCCGCGCTGACGGCACGTACGACAAGATCTACACCCAGTGGTTTGGTGATGCCCCGGTGGCAGCGGCTGTGGCTGGTACCAGCGCTGCTGCGGCTTCCGCTGCTGCCGTGGCGGCCTCTGCGGCGGCGTCCAACTGATCTGCCTTTTTCTGGCGGCCGGCTGCCCTGGGCACCGGCCTGCTGACCGATTCCTGCCTGCGGCACCAGTGGTCGCTGCCAGGCACCATCTGATATCGCCATGGATTTACGCTGGGAAATTCTGACGCCCTATGCCCCCCTGTTCGTGACCGGGGCCTGGATGACCGTGAAGCTGACGCTGATTGCCCTGTCACTCGGGCTGCTGCTGGGGCTGGGGATCGGCCTGGTGAATGCGCGTCCGGCCACGGGTCTGCGCCGCGTGCTGCGCTGGATCCTGTTGGGCTATGTCGGCTTTCTGCGCGGCACGCCGCTATTCGTGCAGATCCTGCTGGTGCATTTTGCGCTGATGCCGACGCTGGTGCACCCTGAGCACGGCCTGTTGTTGAGCGGTGCCGCCGCGCTGGAGTTCCGCCAGTCGCATGGTGCTTTCTTCTCGGGTGCGCTGGCGCTGACGCTGAATGCCAGCGCCTATATCTCCGAGATCGTGCGTGCCGGCATCCATTCGATCGCGCGTGGCCAGGTGCAGGCGGCCGAGAGTCTGGGGCTGGATGAATACCAGACCATGCGCTTTATCGTGCTGCCGCAGGCGCTGCGCCGCATGGTGCCGCCGCTGGTGAACGAGGCGGTGACATTGCTGAAGGATTCCTCGCTGGTATCGGCGATTGGCCTGGCCGAACTGGCGATGGCGGCGCGTACCGTGGCCGGCGCCAACTCGCGCTACTGGGAGCCCTTCCTGGCGATTTCGGCGATCTATCTGGTGATGACCAGCGTGATCACGCTGCTGGCACGACGGCTGGAGACGCCGGAGGCGCAGCGCGGTCGCTGAACAAGCGCCTTGCCCAAGACAAGAACGGCCACCCTGGGGTGGCCGTTGCTGTTGGCGGGTACGGGAATCAGCCCAGGCGCGCCAGCTGCTCCTGCACCTTGGCCAGCGTGGCGCCAAAGTCGGCGACACGCTGCTTTTCCTGCTCGATCACGGCAGGCGGGGCCTTGGCGACGAAGTTCTGGTTGCCGAGCTTGCCCTGGGCCTTGGCGATTTCACCCTGCAGGCGGGCGACTTCCTTGCCCAGGCGCGCGCGTTCGGCGTCCTTGTCGATTTCCATGAACAGCGCCAGGCGTGCCTCGCCGACAACGGCGACCGGTGCGGCCTGGGCGGCGGCCTGCCAGCTGGCCTCATCGGCAAACACCTTGACTTCGGACAGCTTGGCCAGTGCCTGCAGGGCCGGGGCGGCCTGCGTCAGGAAGGCATCGTCGCCCAGGGCGTAAAGCGGCAGGCGCTGCGCCGGCGAGACCTGCATTTCACCGCGCAGGTTGCGGCAGGCGTCGACCAGCTGCTTGAGCTTGGCGACGTACTGTTCGGCTTGTTCGTCGAATTTTTCCGGGTTGCACACCGGGTATTCGGCCACGGCGACGGAGGCGCCGGCACGGCCGGCCAGCGGCGCAACCTTCTGCCAGAGTTCTTCGGTGATGAAGGGGATGACCGGGTGCGCCAGGCGCAGGATGGTCTCCAGCACGCGGATCAGCGTGTAGCGCGTACCGCGCTGGGCCGGCTCGTCACCGGTCTGGATCTGCACCTTGGCGATTTCCAGGTACCAGTCGCAGAATTCGTTCCAGACGAAGTCGTACAGGGTGTTGGCGACGTTGTCGAGGCGGTATTCGGCAAAGCCCTTGGCGACTTCGGCTTCGACGCGTTGCAGCTGGCTGACGATCCAGCGATCCGGCTGGCTGAAGGTCTTGTAGCTCTTGTCGCAGACCTTGTCGTCACCGCTGGGGTGGACGATGCCGCAGTCGTGGCCCTCGCACTGCATGAGGACGAAGCGGGTGGCGTTCCAGAGCTTGTTGCAGAAGTTGCGATAGCCTTCGCAGCGCTTGCTGTCAAAGTTGATGCTGCGGCCGAGGCTGGCCAATGCCGCAAAGGTGAAACGCAGGGCGTCGGCGCCGTAGGCCGGGATGCCGTCGGGGAATTCCTTTTCGGTGTCCTTGCGTACCTTGGGGGCGGTTTCGGGCTTGCGCAGGCCGACCACGCGCTTGTCCAACAGCGGGGCGAGCTCGATGCCGTCGATCAGGTCGACCGGGTCGAGCACGTTGCCTTCGGACTTGGACATTTTCTTGCCCTGGGCATCGCGTACCAGGCCGTGGATGTAGACGTGGCGGAACGGGACCTGGCCGGTGAAGTGGGTCGTCATCATGATCATGCGGGCGACCCAGAAGAAGATGATGTCGTAGCCGGTGACCAGGACGGTGCTGGGGAGGTAGAGGTCGTAGTCGCTGGTGCCGCCCTGTGCCAGGCCGTTGCCGGGCTGGCTCCTGCTCGCTGCGCTCGCCAAGTCGCCAGCGCCGGCAGCGGCCTGTCCCAGGGCTGCGCTGTTGTTGGCCGCCTCCGGCCAGCCCATGGTGCTGAAGGGGACCAGGGCGGAGGAGTACCAGGTGTCGAGCACGTCTTCGTCACGCGTGAGCTTCGGGCCGCGCGTGAGCTTGGCCTGCAGGCGATCAGTCTCGGCGGTGTGGCAGCGCACACGGGCGTGGGCCATGGCGTCGTCGATGGCCTGGCGCCATTGCTGTTTCGCTTCTTCCTCGTTGCGGGCGACGTAGACTTCGCCGTCTTCGTCGTACCAGGCCGGGATCTGGTGGCCCCACCAGAGCTGGCGGCTGATGCACCAGTCCTGGATGTTGTGCATCCACTGGTTGTAGGTGTTGACCCAGTTTTCCGGCACGAAGCGGACCTGGCCGCTGTCAACGGCGTCGATGGCTTTCTGGGCGATGCTCTTGCCGGTCGGGTCGTCCTTGCCGACGGCGTTCATGGCGACGAACCACTGGTCGGTGAGCATGGGCTCGACGACCTGGCCGGTACGGGCGCAGCGCGGCACCATCAGCTTGTGCTTTTTGGTTTCCACCAGCACGCCGAGTGCCTCCAGGTCTTTCACCACGGCCTTGCGGGCAACGAAACGGTCCAGGCCACGGTAGGCTTCGGGGGCGTTGTCGTTGATGGTGGCGTCCAGTTCCAGCACGCAGATCATCGGCAGGTTGTGGCGCTGGCCGACAGCGTAGTCGTTCTGGTCGTGTGCCGGGGTGACTTTCACCACGCCGGTACCGAATGCGCGGTCCACGTAGTCATCGGCGATGACCGGGATCTCGCGGCCGACCAGCGGCAGGGTAACGGTCTTGCCGATCAGGGCCTGGTAGCGCTCGTCTTCCGGGTGCACCATGACGGCGACGTCGCCGAGCATGGTTTCGGGGCGGGTGGTGGCGACGGTCAGGCTGCCGCTGCCGTCAGACAGCGGGTAGGCGATGTGCCACAGGTGGCCGTCTTCCTCGGCGCTTTCGACTTCCAGGTCGGAGACGGCGGACTTGAGCACCGGGTCCCAGTTGACCAGGCGCTTGCCGCGGTAGATCAGGCCCTGCTGGTAGAGGCGGACAAAGGTTTCGGTGACGACATGGCTGAGCTTGTCGTCCATGGTGAAGTATTCGCGGCTCCAGTCGACGCTGGTGCCCATGCGGCGCATCTGGTTGGTGATGGTGTTGCCGCTGTGCTCTTTCCACTCCCAGACCTTGGACACAAAGTTCTTGCGCGCCTCGGGCGGGGTGGCGCCCATGTCGTGGCGGCTGATGCCCTGTTCCTGCAGCTGGCGCTCGACGACGATTTGCGTGGCGATGCCGGCGTGGTCGGTGCCGGGCACCCAGGCGGTGTTGAAGCCGGACATGCGGTGGTAGCGTGTCAGGCTGTCCATGATGGTCTGGTTGAAGGCGTGGCCCATGTGCAGCGTGCCGGTGACGTTGGGTGGCGGCAGCTGGATGGCGAAGTCGCGGCCGGCCGCGTGGGCGTCGGCGCTGGGCTGGCCAGTGCCGCGGAAGCCGGCAATGCCATAGCCGCGGCGCTCCCATTCGGGGCCCCAGTGGGCTTCGATGGCGGCGGGTTCAAAGGACTTGGTCAGGGCGGCCAGGGCGGGCTGCTGCAGGGCGTCTGTCATGGTGGGCTGTAGGTCTGGAGGGCCGCGGCACAGGGCCGGGCAGAGTCACATGGCAAAAGGCATGCGCAGCTTGACTGGGCATGCCGGAAAGGATTGATTTTACGTCCTGTGACCGGGCTTGTGGCAGATGGGCCGATAGCCCGCCTGCCGAGGCCGTTTTACAGCACGTTGAGCGGGATCTTCAGGTAGTGCGTGCCGTTGTCTTCGGCGGGCGGTAGCTGGCCGGCGCGGATGTTGACCTGCACTGCCGGCAGGATCAGCTTGGGCATGTCCAGTGTCTTGTCGCGCGCGGTGCGCATGCTGACAAAAGCCTCTTCGGAGATGCCGTCGTGCACATGGATATTGCCGGCCTTGTGCTCGGCCACGGTGTGCTCGCAGAAGGCGGCCGGGTCAGCGGTCACGCCTTCGGCGTAGTTGTGACACAGGAAGATGCGGGTATCGGCCGGCAGCGAGAGTAGGCGACGCACCGAGTGGAACATCTGGTGCGCGTTGCCACCGGGAAAGTCGCAGCGTGCGGTGCCGGCATCGGGCGCGAACAGGGTATCGCCAACGAACACCAGATCGGCCTCGCCTGCGGCGGTGATGACGTGGTAGGCCATGTCGGCCGGGGTGTGGCCGGGCACGTGCATGGCCTCGATGCGCAGGCTGCCCAGCTGCAGGCTGTCTCCTTCAGACAGCAGCAAGTCGAACTGGCTGCCGTCCAGCGCCAGGTCCTTCAGGTTGTAGATGCCGCTGAAGGTCTTTTGCACGGTGGTGATCGGCTGGCCAATGACGATCTGGCCACCGAGCTGCTGGCGCAGCCAGGGCGCGCTGGACAGGTGGTCGGCGTGGGCGTGGGTTTCCAGGATGTAGTGCAGCTGCAGCTGGCGCTCACGCACGAACTGGACCAGCTGTTCGGCGCTGTCGGTGCTGGTACGGCCCGACTTGGGCTCGTAGTCCAGCACCGGATCGATGATGGCGCAGGCACTGCCCGGTCCCTGGTCCAGCACGTAGCTGAAGGTGCTGGAGTAGCTGTCGAAAAAGGCCGTGATGTGGGTGGCAGGGGTGGTCATGGCAGTCTCCCGGAAAAATCAGGACAGGGGCAGCAGGCCCGGAGCAAAGGTCTTGAGCAGCAGCAGCACGGTGGCCAGCAGCACCAGCAGGGCAAAGCCGCGCTTGCTCCAGAGGGCGGGCACGCGTGCGGCGACCAGCCGGCTCAGGACCATGCCGACACAGGTGGCGATGACAAAGATCCAGCCGGAAGACACGATCTCGGCCTGGCCGTGCAGCAGCATCTGCAGCACGGTGGAGCCGGACACCAGCGCGATCACGGCGAGCGAGGTGACGACGATGCTTTGCTGCGTCAGGTTGGTGTAGCGCTGCAGCATCGGCACGATGAAGAAGCCGCCGCCCACGCCCAGCATGCCGGTCATCAGGCCGGTGGTGGCGCCGATCAGGCCCAGGGTGGTGAAGCAGGCCGGCGTCCAGGAAAAGCGGCCGGTAGCAGGGTTGAGTTGGCAGGGCACCTGGCGCTCGTAGCTGTGTGCAGGCTCGGGTGCGGGTTTTTTCCAGCTGCGCCAGGCCACCAGCAGCAGGATGGCACTGAACAGGACGGCGAGGAAGGCGGCTGGCACCTGGTGCGCGGCCCACTGGCCCAGCGGGGAAAACAGAGCCCCCAGCAGCACCATGTAGAGCGCTGCCTTGTAGCGCACCAGCCCCAGCCGCAGGCCATCGGCGGCGCCAATCGCCGAGCCGAGGCTGACGGCGGTCAGCGCGACCGGCTTGGCAGCGACCATGCCCATGCCGGTGCCCAGCACCAGCGCCGGTATTGACAGGATGCCGCCGCCGGCACCGGTCAGGCCCATCACGGTGCCGATAAGAAGTCCGAGGAAGATGCTGCTGGTCATGGAGGTGTGCCTTCAGAAGGCTGTCAAGCTGCAATCATTATATATATAAATAAAATGATTGTGCAGAAACAGCAAAGCCGCTGTACCAGGCCCAAGACAGGGCTGGCAGCAGCGGCTTGCAATGGCCGGACCCGGGGATCAGTCAGCCAGGGCGATGTCGAACTGCACCGGGTTGCGGATCGTGTTGGCAACCGGCGAGTAGTAGTTGGCGTGCTGGACGATGGCGTCCAGTTCTTCACGGCTGGCATCGCCTTCGATCACGACCTTGACGCGCACGGCCTGGAAGCCCATCTGGGCCGGCTCGCGCTCGGCACCGCCAGCACCCCAGGCAGCGCTGTTGCCGATATCGCCTTCCAGAAAGACTTCCAGCTTGCTCAGACGCACATTGCGGTGGGTGGCCACGGCGGTGATGCCGACAGCCAGGCAGCCGCCCAGGCCGGACAGTACCACTTCACCGGGAGCCGGCGCGGTGTTCTGGCCGAACAGGTGCAGCGGCTCATCGACCACCACGGCGGGGTGCATCGGATCGGGGTTGGTCAGGTAGCTCAGCGTGCGGTACTGGCCGACACAGATGGTGTGGATCTTGTTGGTGCCACGGCGGTCCGGGTTGTTGCGGCCGACTTCGGCAAACTTGGCCAGGCCTTCGGCATCGATCGGGGCCAGGTACTTTTTCTCTTCGCTCATGAGACTGCTCCTTGAAGGGGGGATCGGGAAAACGCATTGCGTTGAAGCCATGATAGGTCAGGGATACAATATTTTTTGACAATATTCCTGCAAAAAATTTATCAATCGGATCGAATCATGGACATGCATGGGGAGGATGGCCGGGACACGCTGGGCCGGCTGCTGCAATGGGCGCGCTTGCGCGGGCAACTGGATCTGCGCTGCCGCATGCACGATGTGTTTGCGCTGCCGCACGCCCAGGCCGCGGACGGGATCGCGCTGTTTCACGCCGTCCTGGAGGGCGGTTGCCGGCTGGGCTTGCCAGACGGGCGCTGGTATCCGCTGCGACCGGGCGAGCTGGTGGTGCTGCCGCGCGGGCTGGCACACAACCTGGTGGCCTTGCAGGGGGCGCTGCCTGCCGATGACAGCCTGGACGACACGCGCCGCCCCTTGCAGCAGCAGGGCTGGCTGCCCTTGCGCAGCAATCTGCCCGATGCCGCCTGCCTGCGGGACAGCCTGGATCTGGTGTGTGGCCGCTTCGTGCACGAGGGCGAGGTCGGCGCGCTGCTGCTGCAGGCCTTGCCGGATGTGCTGATCCTGGGGCAGCCCCAGGAGGCCGAGCAGCAGCCGGGACCGCCTTGGCGGGGTGCGCCGATCCGGGTGGTGCATGTGCCGCTGGCCTGGCCGGGCGAGGCTGGCGGCAGCACGCTGCATCCGGTGCTGGGACTGGTGCAGTTGCTGCGCCAGGAAGCCGCCGCCGAGCAGCCGGGCGCACGTGCCATGGCCGAATTGCTGACGCAGGCGCTGCTCTTGCATGTGCTGCGTGCCTATGCGCAATCGGAGGCGGTGCGCCAGCTGCCGGGCGTGCTGAACCTGCTGGCCGAGCCGCGGCTGCAGGGGGTGGTGCAAGCCATGTGGCAGCAGCCCGGTGGCGACTGGTCGCTCGACAGCCTGGCGGAACGCGCGGCGATGTCGCGCGCGACCTTTACCCGCCAATTTGCCCAGCATGCCGGCATGTCGCCCTGGGCTTTCCTGACGCAGTTGCGCATGCTGCATGGCATGGAGTTGCTGCGCGATCCGCGTCACAGCCTGGCGCAGATTGCCGGGCTGACCGGCTACCAGTCGGAATCGGCTTTCAACGTGGCATTCCGCAAGTACAGCGGACAGACGCCGGCGAGGTATCGGCGCGAACATGGCTGAGCGCTGGGCTCACGCCTGTGCACTGATAGTGTGCCATTCCGGCATGCCAGCCTGTCATTAGGGGCAGGGCGCTATCGCAGGGTGATGATGCACTGCCGCATGGCATGCGGGTGTGCTGCGGTGCACCATGATTGCGCCCGGCCACCGCGACCAAAACGGTGTGGGGATACCAGAAGCTGGGCAAATCTGCGATCTATCTGATTTTTTCCCAGTTATTTCAATAGCTTGCGATTTATTGGGAGTGACTTGGCACGCCATTTGCATGGGTGTGTGCAGGCGGTGAACCGGAAACGATTCACCACAACTTGCACAACAGGAGGTGAATGCCATGCAGATTGCAGCAGAACACAAGGCGGTCCAGGCGGCTGCATGCGGCGGGGAGCAGCCCTGCTTTGACAAGAGCTGGGGTGACGACCAGGTCATGGCCGAGGTCAGCCGCGTGGCGCGCGGTCCGCTGGCGGCAGCGGCCTACCGCATTGACCAGGAGCATCTGTACCCTCGTGAGCTGATGGGTGAGCTGGGACGCGCCGGTGCCTTTGCGGCAGCCCTGGATGCCGGCGGCCAGCGTTTTGTGCTGGGCCTGGACGCGATGCGCGAAATCAGCCGCTCTTGCGGTGCGACCGGCTTCCTGACCTGGGCGCATGATGTCTGCGGCATGTATATGGAGCAGTCTGGCAACCCGGCGCTGACCGGCCAGCGCCTGCAGGATCACATGCTGGGTCGCAGCTTTGGCGGCACGGCCCTGTCCAACCCGATGAAGGCGCTGGCCGGCATCGAGCCGATGCAGCTCAAGGCCGAACCAGTGCCGGGCGGCTATCTGGTCAGCGGCGCGCTGCCCTGGGTCAGCCATATTGCCAAGGGCCAGTATTGCGGCGCGATTGCCACCGTCAGCAAGTCCGACGGCAGCCGTTCGCACGAGATCATGTTCCTGCTGGATATTGGCGAGGAAGTGGGCCTGCGTCCCTGCCCGGTGTTTTCCGGCATGGAGGGCACCAGCACCTGGGCTGTGCGCCTGGACAAGTACTTCGTCGGGCAGGATCTGCTGATTGCCGATCCGGTGGCCCCGTTTCTCAAGCGCATCCGGGCCGCTTTCGTACTGCTGCAGGTCGGCATGGCGGCAGGCGTGGCGCAGGGCGCGATCGAATCCATGCTGGAAGTGGAGCCGATGCTGGGCCATGTGAACCAGTACCTGTCGGATCGCCCGGATGTGCTGCAGGCCGAGTATGACGATTTGTGGACGCGCGCGGCCAGGCTGGCGCAGACCCCGTACGAGGACAGCAAGGACTTTCTGCTGGAGGTGCTGGACCTGCGTGCGCAGGGGGGCGAGTTCGTGCTGCGTGCCGCCAATTCGGCGCTGATGCACCAGGGTGCGCGTGGCTACCTGATGCAGTCCCCGGTGCAGCGCCGGGTGCGCGAAGCACAGTTTGTGGCGATCGTGACGCCTGCCGTCAAGCATTTGCGCTGGGAAATGGCGCGCCTGAGCCAGGAAGAGGTGCCAGCATGAACGCGCCCGCCTGGAAACAGTTCATCTGCCGCGCCTGCGGCCTGATTTATGACGAAGAGGCCGGTGATCCGGACAGCGGCCTGGCACCGGGTACCCGCTTCGAGGATATTCCGGACGAGTGGGTCTGCCCGCTGTGTGGCGTGACCAAGAGCGACTTCGAGCTGTATGAGCGGGTCGAGATCGACTTGTCTGCCGTGTCGGGATCGCAGGTGCCGGTAGACGGCGGCATCGTGATCGTGGGGGCAGGGCTGGCCGGCTGGTCGGTGGCCGAAGCCCTGCGCCAGGCCATGCCTTCCACGCCCATCACGCTGGTCAGCGCCTGCGCGGGCGACCGTTACCACAAGCCCGAACTGTCCATTGCCATGGGCAAGGGGCAGTGCGCCAAGGCGCTGGTGGCAGAAAGTGGCGCTGAGGCCGCCCGCCGCCTGGGCGTGCGCCTGCTGGCAAATACGCTGATGATAGGGCTGTCGCCGGCGCTGCACCAGCTGCGTACCACCCGCGGCCAGCTGCGTTACAGCCAGCTGATCCTGGCACAAGGTGCGCGTCCGGCGCTACCGGCATCGTTGCCCGCAGATTTGTGCTGGCGCGTCAACCACCTGCAGCAGTGGGATGGCCTGCAGCAGCAACTCGCGCAGCGCAGCCAGCGCGTGCTGGTGGTGGGAGCCGGCATGATCGGCTGCGAAATGGCCGAAGACCTGGCGCGTGCCGGCCATCAGGTCACGCTGCTGGACCGCCAGGCCTGGCCGCTGGCAGCGCTGTTGCCGCAACAGGCGGGCGAACGCCTGCTGCAGGGGCTGCAGGACATGGGCGTGCAGTACCACGGCCAGGTCGAGGTGGCCGGCGTGCAGGCCAGTGCCGACGGCGCGCGCCAGCTGACGCTGAGCGATGGCCGGGTGTTCGAGGCCGATGTCGTACTCGCCGCGACGGGCCTGATGGTGGAGTCCCGGGTGCTGCAGAGTGCCGGCCTGGTGCTGGACAAGGGCATCGTGGTCGATCCCGCCACGCTGCAGACCAGCGCTGCCGATGTCTATGCCCTGGGTGATTGCATCAGCCTGGATGGCCAGCCCTGCCGCTTCATCGAGCCGATTGCCGGCCAGGCCCGGGCGATTGCCGCTGCCATTGCCGGCCAGGACGACCCGGGCTACCAGCACCAGGCGCCAGTCATCCGGCTCAAGTCGCGTGCCATGCCGGTGGTGATTTACGGCCGTCCGCAATGCGACTTGGCATGGACCTTGCTTGAAGTTGATGGCTCGTTCCTGCGCATGCAGCAACAGGCTCCCGGCCAGGACGCGGTGGTGCTGGAACTGGGCAAGCGTCAGCCGCAGCGTCTGGTGGCCTGAACACAAACAGAGAGGAAGTACGCACCATGCAGAATGAACACAACGTCTATCGCCCCTACAGCGCCAGCAGCCGGCTGGGTGGTTGCAGCTGTGGCGAGCATGCCAGCCAGCAGGAGCACGATGCCCTGGCGCAACTGGCCCGCCAGCAGCGCCAGCAGCAGGCGGAAACCCTGTCCAACGACTTTATCGAGTCCGCCGCCGTGCGTGCGCTGTTCCCGCATGAGCCGACACGCCGCAACTTCCTGCGCGCCGTGGGTGCCGGTACCGCCGCTGCCGCCATTGGCAGCCTGCTGCCCTTGCAGGATCTGCAGGCGAAGGCACTGGAATCGAAGGGCAGCCTGGAGAAGAAGGACTTGCGCATCGGTTTCGTGCCGATCACCTGCGCCACGCCGCTGATCATGGCCGGCCCGCTGGGCCTGTACCAGCAGCAGGGCCTGAACGTGCAGCTGCAGAAAACGGCCGGCTGGGCGCTGGTGCGCGACAAGATGCTGAACAATGAGCTGGACGCATCACATTTCCTGTCGCCGATGCCCTTGACGATTTCCATGGGCGTGGGCTCCTCGGCGCAGCCGATGCGCGTGATGGCGATCCAGAACGTGAATGGCCAGGCTATCACGCTGGCGCTCAAGCACAAGGACAAGCGCGATCCGCGTCAGTGGAAGGGCTTCCGCTTTGCGATCCCGTTCGAGTTTTCCATGCACAACTTCCTGCTGCGCTACTACCTGGCAGAGCATGGCCTGGATCCGGATCGTGACGTGCAGATCCGCGTCACGCCGCCAGCAGAAATGATCGCCAACCTGCGTGCCGGCAATATCGACGGCTTCCTCGGTCCCGATCCGTTCAACCAGCGCGCCGTGTACGACCGCGTCGGCTTTATCCACATCCTGACGCGCGAGATCTGGGACGGCCACCCCTGCTGTGCCTTTGGTACCTCGCAGGCCTTTATCGACCAGAACCCGAACACCTTCCTGGCGATGTACCGCGCCATCCTGAACGCGACGGCCATGGCCAACCGCAAGGAGGAGCGCGACAAGATCATCCACGCGATCTCCGGTCCGGGCTATCTCAACCAGCCGCCGATCGTGATCCAGCAGGTACTGCGCGGCCGCTTTGCCGATGGTCTGGGCAAGGTGCAGGACGACCCGAATCGCATCGGTTTCGACGCCTTCCCCTGGGATTCGATGGCGATCTGGATGCTGACCCAGATGAAGCGCTGGGGCTACCTGAAAGGCCAGGTCAACTACCGGCAGATGGCCGAGCAGGTGTTCCTGATGACCGATGCCCGCCGTCTGATGCAGCAGGCCGGTCTGCCGGTGCCGCCGCAGAACCGCATCGGGGCATTCCAGGTCATGGGCAAGGCCTTTGATCCCGGCAAGCCCGAGCAATACCTTGCCAGTTTTCCCATCAAGCGTGCCTGACCGGCCAGAAAGGAGTCTCCCATGAAATCCCTATCCTTGCGACAAAGAGCCGCGGTGCTCTCGGGCATGATCCTGCTGGTGCTGATCGGAATCTGGCACCTGGGAACCCGCCCGGACGTGCAGCAGGCCAACGTAGCCACCATGACGGCCGAAGAGCGCGAATACGCCGTGTTCATGGGCGATCTGCCCGCCGATGCCGATCTTGGCGCACCCGTGCAGAAAAACGACGGCTTTCCCAGCCCGGCCCAGTTCGGCAGCGTGATCCTGCAGAACATGAGCGATCCCTTCTATGACAACGGCCCCAACGACAAGGGTATTGGCGTGCAGCTGGGCTACTCGCTGGGCCGCGTGCTTCTGGGTTACCTGATTGCGGTGGCGGTAGCGATCCCGCTCGGTTTCATGATAGGCATGTCACCGCTGTTGTACCAGGCGCTCAACCCCTTTATCCAGGTGCTCAAGCCGATCTCGCCACTGGCCTGGATGCCGATTGCGCTCTACACCATCAAGAGTGCCAACGTCTCGGCCGTGTTCGTGATCTTCATCTGCTCGATCTGGCCGATGCTGCTCAACACCGCCTTTGGCGTGGCCAATGTCCGCAAGGACTGGCTAAACATGGCGCGCACGCTGGAAGTCAAGCCGCTGCGTGCCGCCATCCAGGTGATCCTGCCCGCCGCCGCGCCGACCATCATCACCGGCATGCGCATCTCCATGGGTATTGCCTGGCTGGTGATCGTGGCAGCCGAAATGCTGATCGGCGGAACCGGACTCGGCTACTTCGTGTGGAACGAGTGGAACAACCTGTCGCTGGCCAACGTGATTTTCGCGGTGCTGCTGATTGGCGTGGTCGGCATGCTGCTGGACCAGATGTTTGCAATGCTTCAAAAGAAGGTGACCTATGTGGAATGATGCTTCAACCCCCTCCGTGGCTGCCGCCCCTGCCGCAGCTGAACGTGGCCAGGACTTCCTGGTGGTCGAGAACCTGAGCAAGCGCTACCGTGCCGACCAGCCGCCGGTGTTCGAGAACGTGAACTTCGGCATCCGCAAGGGCGAGTTCGTCTGCGTGATCGGCCACTCCGGCTGTGGCAAGAGCACCATCCTGAACGTGATGGCCGGCCTGGAAGAAGCCTCCGGTGGCTGCGTATTCATGGACAAGCGCGAAATCGACGGCCCCAGCCTGGATCGCGGCGTGGTGTTCCAGAGCCACGCGCTGCTGCCCTGGCTCACGGTCGAAGGCAACCTGGCATTTGCTGTGCGTTCGCGCCACCCGGAGTGGAGCGCCCAGCAGGTGGCCGAACATAGCGCGCGCTACATCGAGATGGTGGGCCTGAGCGCCGCCGCCAAGAAGAAGCCGACCGAACTGTCCGGCGGCATGAAGCAGCGTGTCGGCATTGCGCGAGCCTTCGCCGTGGCGCCCAAGATGCTGCTTATGGACGAGCCTTTCGGGGCGCTGGACGCGCTGACCCGTGGCGTGATCCAGGACGAGCTGGTGCGCATCTGCGAGGAAACCCACCAGACCGTGTTCATGATCACGCACGATGTGGACGAGGCGATCCTGCTGGCCGACCGCATCTTCCTGATGAGCAATGGCCCGCGCGCACGCGTGGCAGAGATCGTGGTCAACACGCTGCCGCGTGACCGTACCCGCGACAGCATGCACCACGACCCGCAGTACTACCGCATCCGCAACCACTTGCTCGATTTCCTGGTGCGCCGTTCGCACCGCATCCAGCAGGCCAGCAACAGCGCGGCTGCGGAGGTGCAGGACACGGGTGGCACCGTGACGGTCTATCCCGGCCTCGAGGAAGAAGGCGTGGCAGCACCGTCCGCACCTGCGGCGGTCCCGGAGCTGGTCCGGCGCGAACCGATTGCGCTGGCCGGCAAGGCCGCCTGAAATTTTTCAACCGATTCTGATTTTTACCCCCCCCAAGCGTTTTTTCAAGGAGCACACCATGATTTCCGACCGCACCCAAGTTACTGCCATGATCCTGTCCGCCAAGGTGGCCAAGGGCATCAAGTGGGCCGATGTGGCCAGCCAGGTAGGCATGAGCAAGGAATGGACCACGGCAGGCTGCCTGGGCCAGATGACATTTACCAAGGAACAGGCCGAAACCATTGGCAAGATCTTTGACCTGAGCGATGAGGCCGTGGCCTGGCTGCAGGTAGTGCCGTACAAGGGCGGCCTGCCTACCGCCGTCCCCACCGACGCGCTGCTGTACCGTTTCTACGAAATCATCAGCGTCTACGGCGGCAGCATCAAGGAGCTGATCCACGAGGAATTTGGCGACGGCATCATGAGCGCGATCGACTTTTCCATGGACATCCAGCGCGAAAACGATCCCAAGGGCGACCGCGTGAACATCGTGCTGTCCGGGAAGTTCCTGCCGTACAAGAGCTACTGACCTGATGCGAGTGCCGCAGGCTGACGCGGCACCACCCACCCTGCACGACCTGCCGGAGATACCCGTTCCCGGCACGGCGTGCCTGGCAAGCTGAAACCCCAAGGAGAATTACCATGCATTCCGTCCTGATTTCCCCAGCACAACTGGAATCCCTGTCAGCCAATGGCCCGGTCGTCATCATTGATACCCGGGATGAAAGCGCCTATGCCGCAGGCCATATCCCTGGCGCAGTCAATATCCGCGATATCTTCACCTTTCTTGCCACTTCGGACGAAGCCGGCCTGCAGGAACTGCGCAGCACCCTGTCGGCGAAATTTGGTGCCGCGGGCGTGTCGGGCAAGGAAACTGTGGTGTTCTACGAAGACGCCCTGAACTCCGGCTTTGGCCAATCCTGCCGCGGCTACTTCATGCTCAGCTGGCTGGGTTATCCGGATGTCAAGGTGCTGGATGGCGGCTATCCCGCATGGCAGGCTGCCGGCCTGCCAGTGACAGATGCCGTGAGCCAGCCGCAGCCCGCCAGCTTTCCGCAGTTGCCGGCATCGTCCATCATGCTGACCAAGGAGGATGTGCTGGCGGCGCTTGGCAGCGATGTCGTGTTGCTGGACGTGCGCGATGTGGATGAGTGGATTGGCGACAGCTCCAGCCCCTATGGGCGAGATTTTGCGCCGCGCAAGGGACGCCTGCCGGGTGCCCGCTGGATCGAGTGGTACCGTTTCATGAAGCCCACGGCTCAGGGGCCGGTGCTCAAGAGTGCGGCAGAAGTGGTGGCCGAATGCGCCACGGTCGGCATCCAGCCCACTGATACCATCTACCTGTACTGTTTCAAGGGTGCGCGTGCGTCCAACACCTTCCTGGCGCTGAAGCAGGCTGGCTTTTCGGATGTGCGCATGTATTTTGGCTCCTGGAACGAGTGGTCGCGTGATCCTTCACTGCCGATCGATGAGGGGCTGCTGGCGGAATGCAGGCTGGCTGCCTGAACTTGCCTGTTGCTGCAACGCCATTCCGCACGGAGTGGCGTTGTACCTTGTGCCAGGCTGGAATGCCCAGCAGCCGGTTTCCTTGGGCACAATGGATGCATGGATACCCGCCAACTTCTGCGAGACATGTTCGATGCGGCCGTCGCGGCCGCCCAGCCGGCCTGTTGTGTGCCGCCTTTTCTGCAGCAACTGCCGCCCGGCCGGCTGCTGGTGATCGGTGCCGGCAAGGCATCGGCCGAGATGGCGCAGGTGGTGGAACAGCACTGGGATGGCCCGCTGCAGGGGCTGGTGGTGACCGCCTATGGCCATGCGACCGCCTGCAAGCATATCGAGATCGTCGAAGCAGCCCATCCGGTGCCCGATGCCGCCGGCGAGCAGGCGGCACGCCGCATCATGGCACTGGTGCAGGACCTGACGCCCGAGGATACGGTGCTCTGCCTGATCTCGGGTGGTGGTTCGGCGCTGCTGCCGCTGCCCTTGCCTGGCATCACGCTGGAACACAAGCAGCAGCTGGCACGTGCGCTGCTGCAGTCCGGAGCCAGCATCAGTGAAATCAATACCGTGCGCCGCCACCTGTCGGCGATCAAGGGTGGCCGACTGGCAGCGCAGTGCCATCCGGCGCGGCGACTGACACTGCTGATCTCCGACGTGCCGGGCGACCAGCTGGCCGATATCGCCTCTGGCCCGACGGTGGGTGATGCCACGACCTGTGCCGATGCGCTGGAGATCCTGCAGCGTTATGACATCGAGATGCCCGATGCGGTACGCCAGTTGCTGGACAGCGGCGCTGGCGAATCGGTCAAGCCGGACGATGCGCGCCTGCAGGGCAGCACGGCACAGCTGGTGGCTACGCCGCAACGGGCGCTGCAGGCCGCGGCGCGGGTGGCAGAGGCGGCGGGTGTGACGCCGTATATCCTCGGCGACAGCATCGAAGGCGAGTCGCGCGAGGTCGGCAAGGTGCTGGCCGGCCTGACGCAGCAGGTGCTGCTGCATGGCCAACCGTTCCAGCCGCCTTGTGTGCTGCTGTCAGGTGGCGAAACCACGGTCACGGTGCGTGGCCAGGGCCGGGGCGGGCGCAATGTGGAATACCTGCTCTCGCTCGGCCTGAGCCTGCGCGGTGCTGCCCGCGTCTGGGCGCTGGCCGCCGATACCGATGGCGTCGATGGCCTGGAGCCGATTGCCGGCGCGATCCTGACGCCGGACACGCTGGAACGCGCCTGGGCGCAAGGCCTGTCGCCAGCGCAATCGCTGCAGGATAACGATGGCCACGACTTTTTCGGCGCGCTGGACGATGCCGTCATCACCGGCCCTACGCGCACCAACGTCAATGATTTCCGCGCCATCCTGATCCTGCCCGAGTGAGGAGGTGCCCGCACCGTCCTTGCCGGTCATCAGGCCAAGGCGATGCTGGCAAAATGGATCCACGCAGCATGTGCTGCCAAGATTCCTGATACCGATTGCCATGTTATTTGTCCTGTCTCCCGCCAAGGCGCTGGATTACGAAAGTCCGCTGCCCACCTCCAAGCACACCGATCCGCTGTTCCCGAAAGACTCTGCCGAGCTGATTGGCGTGCTGCGCGATTACTCGCCGCAGCAGGTCGCCGAACTGATGAGCCTGAGTGACAAGCTGGCCACGCTGAACGTGGCACGCTACGAGGCTTGGGAGCCGGTGGCGACGACCGAAAACGCGCGTCAGGCCGTGCTGGCCTTCAATGGCGATGTCTACGAAGGCCTGCAGGCCGCCACGCTGCAGCCGGCACAGCTGGACTGGCTGCAAGAGCATCTGTGCATCCTGAGCGGCCTGTACGGCGTGCTGCGTCCGCTGGACCTGATGCAGCCGTATCGCCTGGAAATGGGTACGCGACTGCAGAACCCGCGCGGCGCCAACCTGTACCAGTTCTGGGGCACGCAGATTGCGGACTACCTGAACCAGCGTTTCGAGGAACAGGGCGCGGCCGAGCCGATCCTGGTGAACCTCGCCTCGCAGGAGTACTTCAAGGCGGTCGATCGCAAGGCGTTGAAGGCGCGCGTGGTCGAATGCGTGTTCGAGGACTTCAAGGGCGGCAAGTACAAGATCATCAGCTTCAACGCCAAGCGCGCGCGTGGCCAGATGATGCGTTTTGCCGTGGAGCAGGGCGTGGACAGCGTGCAGGGCCTGATGCAGTTTGCCGCCGATGATTACGTCTACGCACCAGCTGCCTCCGACGCCGATCGCCTGGTGTTCCGTCGCAACCGGGAGGCCTGAGCCATGACGCTGCAACCCGAGCAGTCGCAACTCGGCAAGGCCACGACCTATGCCAGCGAGTACGACCCCAGCCTGCTGTTTCCGCTGCCGCGGGCGCCCAAGCGCGAGGAAATCGGCATCCGTGAACCGCTGCCCTTCATGGGCATGGATTTCTGGACCGGCTATGAACTGAGCTGGCTGAACCTGCGCGGCAAGCCGCAGGTGGCGATCCTGCAGGTGCAGGTGCCGTGCGAAACGCCGAACATCATCGAGAGCAAGTCCTTCAAGCTCTACCTGAACAGCTTCAACAACACGCGCTTTGCCAGTGTCGAAGAAGTGCGCCAGCGCATTTTTGCCGATGTCAACGAGACGGTCTGGCGCTGCGCCGATCACGTCATGGCCAGCATCGGCGTCAAGATCATCGCCGCCGACCTGTTCGAGCAGGAGAAGGTGGTGGAACTGGCCGGCCTGAGCCTGGACCGGCTCGATGCCGAATGCACGCACTACGAGCCGGCTCCGGAGTTGCTGGTAACTTTCCCGGAAGATGGCACGGTGACCGAGACGCTGAGCAGCCGCCTGCTCAAGAGCAACTGCCTGGTCACTGGCCAGCCCGACTGGGGCAGCGTGCAGATCCAGTACACCGGCCCGCAGATCAGCCACGAGGGCCTGTTGCGCTACATCGTGAGTTTTCGCAACCACAATGAATTCCACGAACAGTGCGTGGAGCGCATGTTTGCCGATATCTGGCAGCGCTGCCAGCCGGTCAAGCTCAGCATTCAGGCGCGCTACACGCGGCGTGGCGGGCTGGATATCAATCCGTTCCGCACCAGCCACCCCTGCATGATGCCGCTGCAGCAGCGTACGGCGCGGCAGTGACGCTGAAATGTCGCCCGGATACCACTTGGAATGCAAATTTTCAGGGTTAGTACGTAACATGCGGCTTTTCGACCCTGCCTACATCCTGTAACCCCGTGGCATACTGCACTTGAATGGGGCATGTCGTGTGCGACTTGCCCTGCCACCGATCAAGGAGACAAAGTGCAGATTGGAATTCCACTGGAAACGGTGGCTGGCGAGACCCGCGTAGCGGCGACGCCGGAAACCGTCAAGAAACTCGTGGGTCAGGGTCACACGTTGCTGGTTCAGCGCGGTGCCGGACTGCGAGCCGGCATCACCGATGCCCAGTTCGAAGCCGCTGGTGCCAGCCTGACCGATGCCGCTGCGGCGCTCGGCAGCGAGATGGTGCTGAAAGTGCGCTCCCCGCAACCCGAAGAACTGGCGCAGATGCGTTCCGGTGCCGTGCTGATCGGCATGCTGGATCCGTTCGATGCCGAAGGCCTGCAGCGCCTGGCGGCAGCAGGCCTGACCTCGTTCGCGCTTGAAGCCGCACCGCGTACCACGCGTGCGCAAAGCATGGACGTGCTGTCCAGCCAGGCCAACATTGCCGGCTACAAGGCCGTGATGCTGGCGGCCGAGCACTATCCGCGCTTCTTCCCGATGCTGATGACCGCCGCCGGTACCGTCAAGGCCGCGCGCGTGGTGATCCTGGGCGTGGGCGTGGCGGGCCTGCAGGCGATTGCCACGGCCAAGCGCCTGGGTGCCGTGATCGAGGCCTCCGACGTGCGTCCGAGCGTGAAGGAGCAGGTCGAGTCGCTGGGGGCCAAGTTCATCGACGTGCCCTACGAGACCGATGAAGAGCGCGAAGCCGCCGAAGGCGTGGGGGGCTATGCCCGTCCGATGCCGCAAAGCTGGCTGGATCGCCAGAAGGCCGAAGTCGCCAAGCGCGTGGCGGCCGCCGACGTGGTGATCACCACCGCACTGATCCCGGGCCGTGCCGCACCGACGCTGGTGACCGAAGAGATGATCAGCGCCATGCGCCAGGGCTCCGTCATCGTCGACATGGCGGCTGGCAAGGGCCCGCAAGGCCATGACGGCAATACGCCGCTGACGCAGGTCGACCAGGTCGTGCAGGCGCATGGCGCCACGATCGTGGGTTACGCCAACCTGGCTGCGCGCGTGGGTGCCGATGCCAGCG
>JAAYCV010000080.1 GCA_012729605.1 Ramlibacter sp.
CATGACGATGGAGCGCCTCGAAACCATGTACGGCAGCGAGGCCAGACTGTTCCACGTGATGCCCAACACGCCGGCGCTGATCGGCCAGGGCATGACGGCGATCGCGCCGAATGCGCCGGTCACGCCGGATGAGCTGGAACTGGTCAAGTCGCTGTTTGCGGCCTGTGGTGAGGTGGTGCAGATTGGCGAGAAGGACTTCAGCGCCTTCATGGCGCTGGCTAGCTGCTCGCCGGCCTTCATCGATATCCTGATCGAGTCCATGGCCGATGCCGGCGTCGCTGCCGGCCTGCTGCGCGCCGATGCCCAGCGCATCGCGGCCCAGGCTGTGGCCGGATCGGCCCGCATGGTGCTGGACACCGGCGAGCACCCCGGGGTGTTGAAAGACCGGGTCTGCTCGCCCGGCGGCACCACGATTGCCGGCGTGAATGCGCTCGATGCCCATGGTTTCCGCCATGCGGTCAAGCAGGCGATTGCCGCCTGCATCGCGCGCGACCGCGAATTGCAGGGCTGATTCCGTCCCCCCTTGCCTGCCGATCCAGCGCCTGCCCATGCTCCGCTTGCCTTCCCTTCCCCTGCGTGACTGGGCGCGCGACATGTCGACCACCGCCTGGGTGGCCGGTTTTGTCGCCACGCTGGTCGGCTTTACCAGCTCGGTCGCCATCATCTTCCAGGCCGCGCATGGCCTGGGCGCGACGACCGAAGAAACCGCGTCCTGGATCTGGGCGTTGTGCATCGCCTGCGGCCTGACCAGCCTGGTGCCTTCGCTGCTGCTGCGCAAGCCGGTGATGATGGCCTGGTCCACGCCGGGCGCGGTGGTGCTGGCCACGGCTGCCGCCACTGGCCAGTTCACGCTGAGCCAGGCGGTGGGCGCCTTCATGGTCAGCTCGCTGCTGATCGTGGCCAGCGGCGTCAGCGGCTGGTTCGAGCGCATCATGGACCGGATTCCGATGGCGGTGGCAGCGGCACTGCTGGCAGGCGTGCTGGCACGCTTTGCCATGCAGGCCTTTGGTGCCGCCACCACGGCGCCGGGGCTGGTGCTCTGCATGCTGCTGGTCTATCTGCTGGGCAAACGTTTCAGCGCGCGCTACGCCATGCTCTGGACGCTGATCGCCGGCATCGCCTGGGCCGCGCTCACCGGCATGCTCGATACCTCGGCGCTGGCCTTTGGCCTGGCGCGGCCGGTGTTCATGGAGCCGGATTTCCACTGGCAGGCGATTGTCAGCATGGCGCTGCCGCTGTTCGTCGTCACCATGGCATCGCAGAACCTGCCTGGCGTGGCGGCCTTCCGTGCTGCCGGCTATGCGCTGCCGGTATCGCCGCTGATCACGCTGACCGGCATGGTGTCGCTGGTGCTGGCGCCGTTTGGCTGCTATGCGATCAACTTCAGCGCCATCACCGCCAGCATCTGCATGGGCCGCGAGGCGCATGAAGACCCGACGCGGCGCTACATGGCAGCCGTGGTCTGGGGCCTGCTGATGATCGTGATCGGCATTGGTGGCGTGATGGTGGCCGGCCTGCTGGCGGCCTTCCCGCTGCAACTGGTGCAGGCGGTGGCCGGGCTGGCGCTGCTGTCCACGATTGCCAGCAGCCTGGTGGCGGGCCTGGGCCCGGAACGTCATCGCGAAGTGGCGGTGATCACCTTCCTGGTCACGCTCAGCGGCGTCGAGCTGCTCGGCATCGGTGCGGCCTTCTGGGGCGTGGTCGCCGGCATGGTCGCACTGCTGGTGCAGGAAGGCGTACCGCGCCGACGGGTGTGAGCCAAACAGGGTAAAGTGCAGGGTCAGATTGCCTGAAAGGAACCCCATGCACCTGCTGTTTGTTGCCGACCCGATCGAATCCTTCGTCATCTACAAGGACACTACCTTTGCCATGATGCGCGAGGCGCAGGCGCGTGGTTACCGCATCAGCGTGTGCGAGCCGGCCGACCTGAGCTGGGTGGCGCACAGCCAGTCCGGCCAGCAGCTGGTGACAGCCGATGTGCGCGACATCACGCTCACCGGCGAGAAGCCGCAGTGGTTCCGCGCCGAGCAGCAGGGCAGCGAGCGCCGCGTCGCCGCGCTGCGCGATTTTGACGCCGTGCTGATGCGCAAGGATCCGCCCTTCGATGCCGAATACATCTACTGCACGCACCTGCTGACGCAGGCCGGCCGCGAGGGCGCACGCGTGTTCAACCGCCCGGGCGCACTGCGCGAGCAGCCGGAAAAGCTCTCCATCCTCGAATTCCCGCAGTTCATCGCGCCGACGCTGGTGACGCGCCGCGCCGCCGACATCCGCGCCTTCCATGCCGAGCACCAGGACATCATCCTGAAGCCGCTGGACGGCATGGGCGGTGCCGGCATTTTCCGCGTCAAGGCCGACGGCCTGAACCTGGGCAGCATCATCGACACGCTGAATCAGGGTGGCCAGAACACGGTGATGGTGCAGAAGTTCCTGCCGGAAATCGCCGAGGGCGACAAGCGCGTGCTGATCATTGGCGGCGAGCCGGTGCCGTTCTGTCTGGCGCGCATTCCGCAGGGTGGCGAGGTGCGCGGCAACTTGGCCGCCGGCGGCAAGGGCGTGGCACAGCCGCTGAGCGATGCCGACCGTGCCACGGCGTTGGCGATTGGCGAGGCGCTGGCACCGCGTGGCTTGCTGCTGATCGGCCTGGACATCATCGGCACCAAGGTGACCGAGATCAACGTCACCAGCCCGACCTGTTTCCAGGAAATCCACGACCAGACGGGTTGCAACGTGCCGGCGCTGTTCATTGATGCGCTGGAACGTGCCCTGCAGCAGGGCTGAGTCCCGGCGGAGCAGGCGCAGATGGTGTGGCCTTTCCTCAGCCGGACCTCGCCGGCGCGCCAGCCTGCCGACGCAGAGAGCGCGTGCCGGCCTGCCTTTGCACTGACGGTAGAGGTGCACCGGCCGTTCCACGCCGCGCTCGGCGATGTACGCAAGGCGCTGGAGGCCGAGGACTTGCAGATCTGGCAGGAGCAGGATCTGTCCGATGCCGCAGCGCGCCGCAACCAGGTGCTGCTGTCGGTCTGCGCACCGCGCGTGCTGGAGCAGGTGCGGCAGATCGATCCGGACCTGTGCGTGCTGCTGCCGCTGCGAGCCAGCGTGCGTGAACTGGCACCCGGACAGGTGCGCGTGGCACTGCAGGATCCCTTGACGGGTGCCGCTGCTGGCGAGGACTGGCAACGCCTGTGCCAGCTGCACTACGGCCTGCTGCGCCGCGTGGTGGACCGCCTGCTGATCGGCCCGCCGGATGTATTCTGAAAACCCACTGTTACACTCGGTCAAATCTTGTCATGTGCCAGGAATACAGACAGAATCTCCAATATCAGTGTGGATTTTGTAGCCTTTGGTGGTGATCCCGTTCTGCACTGCAAATGCATCTATAACGCAAGCACGCATGTGCAGACAGGAGAAAATGCCCATGGCCTACAAGAAACTCAATGCCTTGACCGCGGCGGTCATCACGGCCCTGACCCTCGGACTCGTTGGCTGTGGCAATGACCAGAAGCCTGCAGCCCCGACGGCTGCCCCGGCCGCCTCTGCTGCTGCCAGCGCTGCTGCTTCTGCACCGGCTTCCGCCACGGCAGCGGCACCGGCTGCTGCGGTCCGCAATGAGCTGATCAAGCCGATTCCGGTGGCCGAGATCAAGGATCCGGCCATGGTCGAACTGGGCAAGAAGCTGTTCTTTGATCCGCGCCTGTCGCGCTCCGGCGGTTTCTCCTGCAACTCCTGCCACAACCTGAGCATGGGTGGTTCCGACAACCTGGCCGCTTCCATCGGCGACCGCTGGCAGAAGGGCGGCATCAACTCGCCCACCGTGCTGAACTCCAGCCTGAACATCGCCCAGTTCTGGGACGGCCGCGCCAAGGACCTGAAGGAACAGGCCGGCGGCCCGATTGCCAACCCGGTGGAAATGGCCTTCACGCACGATCTGGCCGTGGCCCTGCTGGAAACCATTCCGGGCTACAAGCAGGAATTTACCGAGGTCTTCAAGAGCGACAAGATCGATATCGACCAGGTGACGACGGCGCTGGCGGCTTTCGAGGAAACGCTGGTCACGCCCAACTCCCGTTTCGACAAGTGGCTGCTGGGTGACGACTCGGCCATCACCGCCGACGAGCTGGCGGGTTACGAGCTGTTCAAGTCGGCTGGCTGCGTGGCCTGCCACAACGGCCCCAACGTGGGCGGTGCCTCATTCCAGAAAATGGGCGTGGTCGAAGCCTACAAGACGGCACACACGGCCCAGGGCCGCATGGACGTGACCAAGTCTGACCAGGACCGCTTCCTGTTCAAGGTGCCGACGCTGCGTAACGTGGAACTGACCTATCCCTACTTCCACGATGGCGCGGCCATGACGCTGACCGAAGCCGTGGACACCATGGGCAAGCTGCAGTTGGGCCGCACCTTCACGGAAGACGAGAACGCCAAGATCGTCGCCTTCCTGAAGACGCTGACCGGCGACCAGCCGAACTTTGCACTGCCGCAACTGCCGGTGTCGGGTGACAGCACGCCGCGTCCCGATCCCTTTGCCAAGCAATAATCCGCTGCGCTGAGGCGCAAACGGCAAGGCCTTCCACCCGCAAGGGGGAAGGCCTTTTTGCTGCCTGCCGTGTCAGTGCCGGCGTGCGGGATCAGACGCCGCGTGCGCGGTCGGCGTGGAACTGCTGCACGAAAGCCTCGAAGCGGTTGGCATCCATGGCATCGCGGATTTCCTGCATCAGATTCAGGTAGTAGTGCAGGTTGTGGATGGTGGTGAGCATCGGGCCGAGCATCTCGCCACACTTTTCCAGGTGGTGCTGGTAGGCGCGGCTGAAGCCGTCACGGCCGCCTTCGGCGTAGGGGATGCCGCTGGCACCGGCACAGGCGTAGCAGCTGCAGGTCTCGTCCAGCGGGTGCGGATCGGTCTTGTGGCGCGCGTTGCGGATCTTCAGGTCGCCAAAGCGCGTGAACACATGGCCGTTGCGCGCATTGCGCGTCGGCATCACGCAGTCGAACATGTCGACGCCGTGCTGCACGCCAAACACCAGGTCTTCCGGTGTGCCTACGCCCATCAGGTAGCGCGGCTTGTGCTCGGGCAGGCGGTGCGGCGTGTAGGCGGTGAGGCGCTGCATGTCCTCCTTCGGCTCGCCAACGCTGACGCCACCCACCGCATAGCCGGGAAAATCCATCTCGACCAGCTGTTCAAGCGACTCCTGGCGCAGGTGCTCGAACATGCCGCCCTGGACGATGCCGAACAGCGCGTTCGGGTTCTCCAGCCGGGCGAATTCGTCCTTGCAGCGCTGCGCCCAGCGCAGGCTCAGCTCCATCGATTCACGCGCTTCCTTCTCGGTAGTGAGATGGCCGTGCGTCTCGTAAGGCGTGCACTCGTCGAACTGCATCACGATGTCGGAGTTCAGCACGGTCTGGATCTGCATGCTGATCTCGGGCGTGAGGAACAGCTTGTCGCCGTTGACCGGGCTGGAAAAACGCACGCCTTCCTCGCTGATCTTGCGCATGTCGCCCAGGCTCCAGACCTGGAAACCGCCGCTATCGGTCAGGATCGGCTTGTGCCAGTTTTCGAACTGGTGCAGGCCGCCAAACTGCTGCATGATGTCCAGCCCCGGACGCATCCAGAGGTGGAAGGTGTTGCCGAGGATGATTTGTGCGCCCATCTCGTGCAGGCTGCGCGGCATCACGCCCTTGACGGTGCCATAGGTGCCCACGGGCATGAAGATGGGGGTCTCGACCACGCCATGGTTGAGCGTGAGCCGGCCACGGCGCGCCTGGCCGTGGGTGGAGAGAAGATTGAATTGCAGCATGGCGACCGATTGTAGGGCCTGGCTGCGCCGGCGTCATGTGTGGCGCATGGCGCGCCGTGCCGGGATCGGCAGGATTACTGCTGCGACGGGGCGTGGCTGGTCTGGACCAGCTGGGGCTGGGTGATGTCGGAGCGGCCATCGGCACGATCCGAACTGTCCCACGCCCAGGCGGTAACAACGCTGAAGCCCAGCAGGAAAACCATGGCAGCGGCCAGACGGCCAAACAGAGACAACATGTGACTTATCCTTCCTTGATGCAACACGATTGTGCATCAGCTGACGGCAGTGTCAGCTTTCAGTCATGACAAAAGTGTGAACTATTGCAAGGACTTGGAAGATGATTTTCAGGTGTTGCCAGTCATGTTGCGTTGCAGCAACATGGAATCGCCGTAGCTGAAGAAGCGATACTGCTGCGCAATCGCATGCTGGTAGAGCGCCTTGATCTGCTCGTAGCCGGCAAAGGCGCTGACCAGCATCATCAGCGTGCTCTTGGGCAGGTGGAAATTGGTCAGCATCAGGTCCACCACGCGGAAACGGTAGCCTGGCGTGATGAAGATGTCGGTATCGCCATGGGCCTGACCCGACGTGGCCCAGCTTTCCAGCGCGCGCACGCTGGTGGTGCCTACCGCCACGATGCGGCCGCCGCGCGCGCGGCAGGCCTCGATGGCGGCCTGGGTCTCGGGCGGCACATGGTAGCGCTCGTGGTGCATCACGTGTTCGGCGATGTTTTCGGTCTTGACCGGCTGGAAGGTGCCGGCTCCCACGTGCAGCGTGACATGGGCACGTTCCACGCCCATGGCCTGCAGTTGGTCCAGCAGCGGCTGGTCAAAGTGCAGCGCGGCGGTGGGAGCGGCCACGGCGCCGGGGTGGCGCGCAAACACGGTCTGGTAGCGGCGCTCGTCCTCGGCATCGTCGCCGTGGGTGATATAGGGCGGCAGCGGCACGTGGCCGTGCTGCGCCATCAGCGTGTACGGATCATCGCTGAACTGGAAGCGGTAGATCGGGCCGTCCTCGTGCGGCCAGCGTCCCAGCAGGGTGGCGGTGAAGCCGCCGTCCATCTGCAGCACGGCACCGGGCTGCGGCTTCTTGCTGACCTTCATGTGCGCGGCGACCGTGTGCGGCAGATCGGCTTCGTGCAGCACGCGCTCCACCAGCAGTTCCAGCTGGCCGCCGGTGGCCTTCTGGCCAAACAGGCGCGCCTTCACCACCTGGGTATCGTTGAACACCATCAGATCGCCGCTGCGCAGCAGGCCGGGCAGCTCGGTAAAGCGGCGGTCCACCGGTTCGGGCGCACGGCCATCGAGCAGGCGCGAGCCGGTGCGCTCGGGCGCCGGGTGCTGAGCGATCAGCTCGGGCGGCAGGTGGAAGTCGAAATCGCTGAGGGTGAAGGTGGGGGCAGGGGAGATCATGGCGCTAGGCGGTAAGGGCAGGCCGCATTGTCCCACGTGCAGGCCCGCGCCAGGAAAACCCTTGGGGCAGAAGAGGGCAGGCCAGGCCGGTGGCGTTGCCGCCACCAAGTCCGATCAGGAGGCCAGGGCAGCCAGCATCTCCGGCGTTTCCGGGAAGCCGTTGCGGCCGGGGAAATCGTCGCCGTGCTCACGGGCGTTGGGCATTTGCAGCCACAGGCGCAGCAGCTTGCGGCCATCCTTGACGACGTCGTCGTGATCGACAAAGCCGGTGCGCGAATGCAGCACCACGTTGTTGTTGGCCAGTTGCAGGTCACCCGGTTCCAGCATCATGTCGATGCGGTGCACGGGGTTGGCGATCACTTCGTCGAGGATGTCCAGCGCGCGGATCTCGACCTGCGACAGCGGCAGCTCCATGATCTCGTGGCCCAGCTCGACGTACTGGCGCAGGTAGCGGCAGCTCAGCTTGCCCTGGTGGTAGCTGAACAGCGCGGTCAGTGCCGGTGTGGGCTGGCACAGGTGGGCCATGTACCAGCGCTTGTAGTACAGGCCCAGGTATTCGGGGTACTTGGCCAGGATCTCGTTGTAGATGGAGGCCACGCTCACGAGGCTGGACAGGCCGCCCTCCTTGGCCTTGCGCACGCACAGCAGGCCCACCACGTCGGAGGGATCGGTGTGGTAGGGCAGGTAGAGGTTGGTCTCGTAGACGCGCGTGTTCTTGTCGCCGATATCACCGACGGCCTGAACCTTGCCAAGCAGATCGCCCTTGGGGTTCTGGCGCACCGGGCGGCCCAGATGCAGGCCGATGCCGTAGCAGATGGCATCGATTTGTGCCTCGGTATAGCGCTCTACCGGAATGCCGCGCGCCACCACAAAGCCCAGGCCGTTCTCCAGGTCTTCGGACCAGCGTGCCAGCTCGGGAGCCAGCGCGTCCAGCGGGAAGTCTTCCTTGGTGAAGTGGGGGAAGCGCAGACTGCGTGCCTCCAGCCCTGCCAGCGCAGCATCCAGTCCGGCAATGGCCTCGGCGGAGAGGGGGCGCAGCCATTCGTCTTGGCGCTGGGCTGCATCGGCGGCTTTCCAGGCCGAAGGGCCGGTGATGGGCTGGGTCAGGATCAGGCTCATGGGGCGGGGTCTCCAAGCGGAACAGGACAGGCCGCATGGCGCGGCGAATCTGCAATGGTAACCAAGAGTGCGGTCTGGCTCAAGCTGATGGGCTGGCGGGATGGCAGGGCCAGGACAATGTCCGTATCGCCCGCGCGTTGTGCCTGACACGCTCCAAAAGCAGGCAGAATTGTCCCCATGTCCGAACCCGAGCGTGCCGCCCCTGCGGCCAAGCCCCTGTCCCCGATGCAGAAGGCCCTGCGCAAGCTGGGACTGCTGTCACCGATGGATTTCGCCCTGCATGTGCCGCTGCGCTACGAGGACGAGACGCGCATCACGCGGTTGCGCGATGCACGCCCGGGCGAGGTGATCCAGATCGAGGGCGTGGTCACGTCCAGCGAGCTGCAGTACCGGCCACGGCGCCAGCTGATTGTCACGGTGGACGACGGCACCGATGTCTGCACGGCACGCTTTTTCAATTTCTACCCGAACCAGCAGCAGGCCCTGTCGGAAGGCCGGCAGGTGCTGCTGCGCGGCGAGATCCGCACCGGTTTCATGGGCTGCACCATGTTGCACCCCTCGTTCCGCGCCGCCGGGGGCGAGCTGCCGGAGGCGCTGACGCCGGTTTATCCCTCGTCCGGCAACCTGCCGCAGGCCTATTTGCGGCGTGCCGTGCAATCGGGGCTGGAACGCGCACACAAGGCCGGCCTGCTGGCCGAAACCCTGCCGGCGGCGGCGCTGCAGGATCTGGGCCGCGTGGTGCACCAGCCGCCCTGGGCGCTGGGCGATGCGCTGCAGTATCTGCACCATCCGTCGGCTGATGTTTCGGTGGCGGCGCTGGAGGATCGTAGCCACCCGGCCTGGCTGCGACTGAAGGCGGAGGAGCTGCTGGCGCAGCAGCTGTCACAGGCGCAGGCGCATATCGCGCGCGAGCAGCTGCAGGCGCCGCAACTGCCGCTGCGCCAGGGCGGCCTGCATGAACAGCTGCTGGCACAGCTGCCGTTCAGTCTGACGGCAGCGCAACGCCGTGTCTGCGAAGAGATCGCGCATGACCTGCAGCAAGGCCAGCCGATGCACCGCCTGCTGCAGGGCGATGTCGGCTCCGGCAAGACCGTGGTGGCGGCGCTGGCGGCGGCGATCTGCATCGATGCCGGCTGGCAGTGCGCGCTGATGGCACCGACCGAGATCCTGGCCGAGCAGCATTTCCGCAAGCTGCTGGACTGGCTGACGCCGCTGAACGTGGGTGTGGCCTGGCTCACCGGCAGCCAGAAGACGAAGGAGCGGCGCGAGATGCTGGCGCGCATTGCCAGCGGCGAGGCGCAGCTGGTGGTGGGCACGCATGCGGTGATCCAGGACAAGGTGCAGTTCCACCAGCTGGCGCTGGCCATCATCGACGAGCAGCACCGCTTTGGCGTGGCACAGCGCCTCGCCCTGCGGCAGAAGATGGCGACCGCAGCCGATGCTGATACCGGCGTGGTGCGCGAGCCGCACCTGCTGATGATGACGGCGACGCCGATTCCGCGCACGCTGGCGATGAGCTACTACGCCGACCTGCACGTCAGCACGATCGACGAGCTGCCGCCCGGACGCACGCCGGTGCTGACCAAGCTGATCAGCCAGCAGCGCCGGCACGAGGTGATCGAGCGTATCGGTACGCAGCTGGCACAGGGCCGGCAGGTCTACTGGGTCTGCCCGCTGATCGAGGAAAGCGAGGTACTGGACCTGCAGAACGCAACCCAGACCTGGGAAGAACTGGGCGAGGCGCTGCCGGGCGTGCAGGTGGCGCTGCTGCACTCGAAGCTGCCGGTGGCCGAGAAGAAGGCCATCATGCAAGGCTTTGTCAGCGGCGAGACCGGCGTGCTGGTCAGCACCACCGTGATCGAGGTCGGCGTGGACGTGCCGAATGCCAGCCTGATGGTGATCGAGCACGCCGAGCGTTTCGGCCTGAGCCAGTTGCACCAGCTGCGCGGCCGCGTCGGGCGGGGCGCGGCTGCCAGCGTCTGCGTGTTGCTGTTTGCACCGAACGAGGCCGGCCGGGTCAGCGAGACGGCGAAGGCGCGGCTGACGGCGATGGCCGAAACCAGTGACGGCTTCGAGATTGCCCGGCGCGATCTGGAAATTCGCGGCCCGGGCGAGCTGCTGGGGGCGCGCCAGAGCGGCAGCCCGCTGCTGCGTTTTGCCGATCTGGAACAGGATGGCCTGCTGCTGGACTGGGCACGCGACTGGGCGCCGCGCATGCTGCGGCAGCACCCGGTGCTGGCCGAGCGCCACCTGGAGCGCTGGCTGGGCGGCAAGGCCGAGTTCCTGAAGGCGTGAAGCCGTGTAGGTCGCCGGTAGTAATGCGATAATATCCTCTTCCTTGGCCTGATCCTGATGCAGGCCTGCAATGCTGAAAGAACAATCATGGAACGCTGGACCCCTCGAGTTACCGTGGCTGCCGTGCTGGAGCATGAAGGCCGATTCCTGCTGGTGGAAGAGCGTCAGACCCGTGGTCTGGTGCTGAACAATGCGGCCGGCCACCTGGACCGCGGCGAGTCCCTGGTGCATGCCTGCGTGCGCGAAGTGCTGGAAGAAACCGCCTACGACTTCACACCCGAGGCGCTGGTCGGCGTCTACCTGTCGCGCTACCAGGGTCATGACCCCAAGCGCGGCATCGACCGTGACCTGACCTTTTTGCGCTTCACCTTCTGCGGCCAACTCGGCCAGTTCCACTCGGAGCGCGAACTGGACACGCCGATCGAGCGCACGCTCTGGCTCACGCCCGACGAGATCCGTGCCAGCGTGCACCGCCATCGCAGCCCGATGGTGCTCCGCTCGCTGGAAGACTATCTGAGCGGCCACCGCTTCCCGCTGGACACGATCTACGCGCATGAGAGTGTCACCAATCCCGCCTGCTTCGAGACACGCTGAGCGCCGTGGCTGAACTGGATCTGGGCATCTGGCTGGTGCTGGCACTGGCCGCCTTTGGCGCGGGCGTACTGAATGCGATTGCCGGTGGCGGCAGTTTCCTGACTTTTCCGGCACTGGTATGGGCCGGCATTCCGCCGATTGCCGCCAACGCCACCAGCGCCGCCGTGGTATCCCCCGGTTATCTGGGCAGCACGCTGGGCTTCCGGCCGGAGCTGCAGGACTTGCCGCGCCGCCTGCTCTGGCGCGAGATGCTGGTGGCGGCGCTGGGTGGCCTGTTGGGGGCGCTGCTGCTGCTGGTGACGCCTTCGGCTGTGTTCGCCGGCATCGTGCCCTGGCTGCTGCTGTTTGCCACGGCCTTGTTCGCATTTGGCCCCTGGTTGACGGCACGGCTGCGCGGCGGCCAGGCTGACCAGTTGCAGCGCTGGCGCTTGCCGGCCTTGCTGCTGGTCTGCATCTACGGCGGCTACTTCAACGGCGGGCTCGG
>JAAYCV010000081.1 GCA_012729605.1 Ramlibacter sp.
AAGCAGCGCTTCATTGATGAGCCTGCCAATCTGAAGCTGCTAATCGTGGTGAGCAAACTGCTGACCGGGTTCGATGCACCTTCTTGCACCTACATCTACTTGGACAACGAGCTGCGTGATCACAACCTGTTCCAGGCTATCTGCCGCACCAACCGGCTTGACGGCGACGACAAGGACTATGGCCATATAGTCGACTACAAAGAGCTGTTCGAGAAGGTGCAGGACTCCATCGCCGTTTACACCTCGGACGAGCTGGACATCGACGAAGGTGGCGATGACGGCAACGTAGCCGTGAAAGACTGGCTGAAGGAAGGCAAGGCGCAGCTCGATGCTGCCCGGGAAGCACTGCGCTACTTGTGCGAGCCGGTGGCCATGCCCCGCGAGATGGAGCAGTACCTCCACTATTTCTGCGGTGATGCCAACGATCCAGAAGCGTTGCTGAACACCGAGCCGCTGCGCATCTCTTTCTACAAGTCAGCAGCCGCATTCCTGCGAGCCTATGCGGCAATTGCCCAGAACCTTGAAGACGCAGGGTATTCAGCGGCTGATATTGCTGCCCTCGAAAAGGAGATCGAGTTCTACAGCGACACTCGCACGGCGATCAAGAAGCATTCAGGCGAAGAGTTGGACATTAAGCCTTATGAGGCGGATATGCGCCATCTCATCAACACCTACATCCAAGCAGACCCAGCTGAAGATTTGGGAAATCTCAGCTCGCTCTCACTGACCGAGCTGATCATCGAAACCGGCATTCACGACGCCATTGCCAAGAAGCTCAACCAGAAGGGCAAGCTGTCGAGGAATGCGATTGCTGAAGGCATCATCAACAACGTCCGCAAGACGATCATTCGGGATCAACTGACTGATCCGAAGTTTTACGACGAGATCTCCAAGCTCCTCGAAGACCTGATCAAGCAAAAGCGCGACGACACCGCTGCCTACGAGAAATTCCTCGAGAAGGCCGAAGAGTTGGTGAAAAAGATGGCGGCCAAGAATACGGGCAGCCATCCGCACGTGCTCAACGGTCACCCGGAAGCGATCGCTCTCTTCAACAATCTGGCCAGCATTCCGGCCGCAACTTTCGTTTGTCCGACTGACGACGATGGCAAGGCGACGCTCGCGCTCGAACTCGATCAGGCGATGCGAGAGCAGGCACCGGCAGGCTGGAAAGGGGATGACACCCGTGAGAAGCAGGTGCTCAATGCGCTGTTTCCCATCATGTCGCGGGATCGGGTGGCGACGCAGGCTATTTTTGAAATCATCAAGAACCAACCGGGGTACTGATGAACGAGACGATCCAACTGGGCGAGATTTCGATAGCGGTGACCAGGAAAGACATCAAGAATGTCCATCTCACTGTTCATCCGCCTGATGGACGTGTGACTCTCGCCGCCCCAACCAACACTCGCCTAGAAGTAGCGCGTGCCTACGCGATCTCCAAGTTGGTCTGGATTCGTGACCAGCAGAGAAAACTGGCATGTCAGGCACGGGAAACACCACGCCAGTTCGTTGAGCGTGAGAGCCACCACGTTTGGGGGCGGCGCTACCTGATGACGGTGGACTACCAAGATGTAAAGCCTAGTGTTGTCCTCAGCAACAAACGAATCATCCTGACTGTTCGTCCAGGTAGCCGCGCAGAAAAGCGTGCAGAGGTAATGCATGAGTGGCACAAATCGTTGCTGCATGAAGCCGTACCACCACTCATCCAAAAATGGGAGAGAAAGCTCAAGGTGAGTGTCTCAGGTTACTTCCTACAACGGATGAAAACCAAGTGGGGCAGTTGCAATCACGCTGAAAGAAACATTCGCCTCAATACGGAACTGGTGAAAAAACCCAAGGATTTGCTGGAGTACGTCATCGTACATGAAATGGCTCATTTGATCGAACCCACGCACAGTGATCGCTTCATCGCAATCCTTGAAGAGCATTATCCTAGCTGGCGCGAGGCCCGTGTGGAGCTTAATGAGTTACCGCTGAGTGCAGAGGTTTGGTAAGGGGACAATACACGTCACAGCTTATGGGAGTGTCAGAATTTCTGTGTGCGAGGCGATTGGGTTATTTTTCGGTTCTTCACGGAATTGCGGGAACGTGAAGAACAGCAATGGGGTGTGAGCGCCAGCGTTTGAGGGAAGATGTTAAGCAACCAAGCCAACATCACTTCAAAGCACCCAACGCTCACATGTCAAAGGATATCGCCTCCTTGCCCTTCTGGAAGGGTTTTCACATCAGCCGCTGGAGCATCCAGAGCAAGACGCTGCATCTCTGGTTACGCCGCACAGACGGCATCCAGACCCTCTGTCACCACTGCCTGCGTCCTTGCAACTCGATTCACGATCGTGTTGAACGACGCATCCGTGATCTGCCGATCCTGGAGTACCAGGTTGTCCTGCATGTGCAGCTATTGCGCCTGGCTTGTCCTGACTGTGGTCACCGACTACAAGCAGTCGAATGGCTCGCACCGTATTCCCGTATCACCAAACGGCTGGCGCAGGCACTTGCCGAGCACTGCACCCATAGCAGCACTAGCCGGGTGGCGATGCTTTTTGGTCTGCATTGGAGTACGGTGCGCCAAATACCGGCCCCAGCGCCACCCCCGTATGGCTCCCACAAGCCACCACCTCCTCAGGCGTCCCAGCCACAACCAACCGTCCACCTCCTGAACCCCCCTCCGGCCCCAAATCCAACACCCAATCCGCCTCAGCCACCACATCCAGATCGTGCTCAATCACCAGCACGCTATGCCCGCCATCCACCAGGCGGTGCAGCACATGGATCAGCTTTTCCACATCCGCCATATGCAGGCCCACGGTAGGCTCGTCCAGCACATACAGCGTATGCGGCGCTTTCTGGCCGCGGCGCGTGATGTCGTCGCGCACCTTGGTCAGCTCTGTCACCAGCTTGATGCGCTGCGCCTCGCCGCCGCTCAACGTGGGTGAGGGCTGGCCCAGGGTCAGGTAGCCCAGGCCCACGTCCTGCAGCAGCCGCAACGGGTGCGCGATGGACGGCATGCTGGCAAAGAACTCCACCGCATCATCCACCTCCATCTGCAGCACCTCGCCAATGCTCTTGCCGCGCCAGGTCACGGCCAGCGTCTGCGGGTTGAAGCGCGCACCGTGGCACACCTCGCACGGCACTTTCACGTCCGGCAAAAAGCTCATCTCCACCGTGCGCATGCCCTGCCCTTCACAGCCCGGGCAACGCCCTTCGCCGGTGTTGAAGCTGAAACGCCCCGGCCCAAAGCCACGCGCCTTCGCCTCCAGCGTGCCGGCATACAGCTTGCGGATCGCATCCCAGAAACCCACATACGTCGCCGGACAGGAACGCGGCGTCTTGCCGATTGGCGTCTGGTCCACCTCCAGCACGCGCTGGATCGTCTCGTAACCCGTCACGCTGCGGCAACCGCTCCAGGCCGGCCGCTCGCCACGTTCATCCGCCTCGCGCCCGGCTCGGGTCGAACGCTGCAGCACAATCGCCTCCACATTCGCCAGCAGCACATCACGCGCAAAACTGGACTTGCCCGATCCGCTCACGCCCGTCACCGCCACCAGCCGGTGCAGCGGCACCGAGGCCGTCAGCTGCTGCAGGTTGTGCAGGCTGGCCTCGTGCACCGTCAGCAGCGGCGTCTCGGCATCCACCGCGCGACGTTCGCCACGCAGCGGGTGCCGCATCGCATCGCGCAGATAACGCCCGGTCACGGAATCGGCATCAGCCGCAATATCCTCCACCGTGCCCTGCGCCACCACCCGGCCACCGCGAATGCCGGCACCCGGGCCAATATCAATCACATGGTCGGCCCGGCGAATCGTATCCTCGTCATGCTCCACCACCAGCAGCGTATTGCCCTTGTCGCTCAAGTCCTGCAGCGCATCAATCAGGATCTGGTTGTCACGCGGGTGCAGGCCAATCGTCGGCTCGTCCAGCACATAGCACACGCCCTGCAGGTTGCTGCCCAGCTGTGCCGCCAGCCGGATGCGCTGCGCCTCGCCGCCGGATAGCGTCGGCGCGCCCCGGTCCAGCGTAAGGTAACCCAGCCCCACCTGCTGCAAGAAGGCCAGCCGGTTGCCAATCTCCGGCAGGATGTCGCGCGCCAGTTCGGCCTCGCGGCCCTCAAACTGCAGGCCATCCAGCCACAACGCCACATCAGCCACGCTCATCGCCGCCACCTCGGTAATGCCGATACCGTGCAGCCGCACCTGGCGCGCCACCGGGTTCAGCCGCGTGCCGTGGCAGCTCGGGCAGGGCTGGCTGCCCACCACTTCCACATCAGGCTCGGCAAAGGTCTGCTCGCGACCCTTGTTGTCCTTTTGCGCCACGGAATCATCCAGCGCCTCGCGCTGCTTGCGATCCAGCTTCAGGCCGGTACCCACGCAATCCGGGCACCAGCCCTGCTTGCTGTTGTAGCTGAACAGGCGCGGATCCAGCTCGGCATAGCTGGTCGCGCACACCGGGCAGGCACGCAGGGTAGAAAACACCTGCACCTCGCCGATCGCCGCCGTGCTGCTGCCCGCCGTCATCGCTTCAGACAGGCCATCCAGCGCGCTGATCACCTGCACCACGCCCTTGCCGTGCTGCAGCGCCGTTTGCAGGCCCACGCGCAGCAGCTCCTCGTTCTCCGGCGTAATATCCAGGCTCAGCACCGGCAGCTCGATATGGTGCTCCTTGAAGCGGTCAATGCGCGGAAAACCGGTGGTCGGCAGAAACTCGCCATCCACGCGCAAATGCGTGTAGCCACGCGGGCGCGCCCAGTCGGCCAGCTCGGTATAGACGCCCTTGCGCCCCGTCACCAGCGGTGCCAGCAGGCCGACATGCTGGCCACGGTACTGCTGCAGGATCTGCGCCAGGATGCGCTCCATGCTTTGCGGCTGCACCGGCGCGTCGTCATGCACGCAGTGCTGCACGCCCAGTTTCACGTACAGCAGGCGCAGGAAATGCCAGACCTCGGTCGTCGTGCCCACGGTACTCTTGCGGCCACCGCGGCTCAGACGCTGTTCGATCGCGACCGTGGGCGGAATGCCGTACACCGCATCCACCTCGGCCCGGCCGGCCGGCTGCACCAGTCTGCGCGCATAGGCGTTCAGGCTTTCCAGATAGCGGCGCTGGCCCTCGTTGAAGATGATGTCAAACGCCAGCGTGGACTTGCCGGAACCACTGACGCCGGTGATCACGTTGAACTGGCCGCGTGGCACCTGCACCGACAGGTTCTTCAGGTTGTGTTCGTTGGCGTGCACCACCTCGATCGCGTTGTTCACGGGCGCACGCTCGCGCCGTTCCGGCACGGCATAGGGCAATGCCGCCTCATGCACGCCGGGCGCGCCATCAAAGCCCATGGCGCGATCGTAGTCGCGCAGCGCGGCCCCGGTATGGCTGGCCGCCACCTGGCGCACCTGCTCCGGCGTGCCCTGCGCCACGATGCAGCCACCACCCTCGCCGCCTTCCGGCCCCAGGTCAATCAACCAGTCGCTGGCGCGGATCACGTCCAGGTTGTGCTCGATCACCACCAGCGAATGGCCGGCCTCCAGCAGCTGGCGGAAGGCTTGCATCAGCCGCGCAATGTCGTCGAAATGCAGGCCGGTGGTCGGCTCGTCAAACAGGAACAGCGTACCTTTCGCCGCCAGCCGCTGTCGGCTCTTGCTGGCGCTTTTTGCCGCTTCGGCCAGGAATCCAGCCAGCTTCAGGCGCTGCGCCTCGCCGCCGCTCAGCGTCGGTACCGGCTGGCCCAAGCGCACATAGTCCAGGCCCACATCCACGATCGGCTTGAGCGCACGCAGCACCTCGCGATCCGGCGCATGCGCCGGGCCACGCGCCGCGGCATCGGGCGTGCTGGCACCAAACAGCAGCACCGCCTCGTGCACCGTCAGTTCCAGCACATCGGCCACGTTCAGTGTGCGCCCACCGCGCTCTATCGTCACTTCCAGGATTTCCGGGCGGTAGCGCTTGCCGTCGCAGTCCGGGCAGCGCAGGTAGACATCGCTCAGGAACTGCATCTCCACATGCTCGAAACCGCTGCCGCCACAGGTCGGGCAACGGCCATCGCAACTGTTGAAGCTGAACTTGCTCGCGGTATAACCGCGCTGCTGCGACAGCGGCGCGGTGGCAAACAGCTGGCGGATCGCATCCCAGGCGCCGACATAGCTCACCGGGTTGGAACGCGCCGTCTTGCCGATCGGCGACTGGTCCACAAACACCACGTCGGACAGATGGTCCGCGCCGAGCAGGCGATCATGCTCGCCCGGCGTCTCGGTGGCCTTGCCAAACTGGCGCAGCAGCGCCGGCGCCAGCACGTCCTGGATCAGCGTGGACTTGCCCGATCCGCTCACGCCGGTGACGCAGACCATGCGCTGCAACGGAATCTCCAGCGACACGTCCTGCAGGTTGTTGGCGCGCACGCCTTCCAGGATCAGGCGCGGCGTGTTGTCCTGCAC
>JAAYCV010000082.1 GCA_012729605.1 Ramlibacter sp.
CTCACAGACAGCCTGCGCAGCCGCTTCCAGCAACATGACTATCTAGAGGGCCTGACCCACGTGCTGGATCGCATTACCGACCTCATGGCCCAGTGCTATCCCGCCGATGCCAACCATGTCCGCATAGAAAACCTGCCGAATGCCCCGGTGATCCTGGATTCCAGACCGCACCAACACTGATCAACGCGCTTCACCCAACCCTGACAGAGCCGTGCCACTGCACGGCTTTATTCATGCCTATGTTCGTCCTAACCCGTCGACTGTTGTCCTGCACATGAAAATCAAGGCGAGCAGCTGTCTGATGTGCCCATGAAAAAATCCCCTGCAGTTGCCTGTCAGGGGATTTCTTCTCACTCCGGTCACCCAGAGTGGTGGTGCTGTCGCATCAGCGCTTTTCGCGATACTTGCGCAGCGCAGCCAGCTGAGCCGCCATGATGGCCAACTCGGACTGAGCCAGGGCCACGTCGAACTCGGTCTTGGCGCTCTTCAGGGCTTCTTCAGCTTCCTTCTTGGCCGCAAGAGCCTTGCTCTCGTCCAGGTCCTTGCCGCGGATAGCGGTGTCGGACAGAACGGTGACCACGTTGGGTTGCACTTCGAGGATGCCACCCGCCACGAAGATCAGCAGCTCTTCGCCTTTCTCGTCCTGGATGCGCACGGTGCCGGGCTTGATGCGGGTGATCAGCGGCGTGTGACGGGGATAAATCCCCAGCTCACCGCTCTCACCCGGCAGGGCCACGAAGCGTGCGCGACCGGAATAGATAGACTCTTCCGCGCTGACCACATTCACTTGCAGGGTGTTCATACGCTACCCCTTATCAACCAGCGGCCAGCTTCTTGGCTTTTTCGATGGCTTCGTCGATGGTACCGACCATGTAGAAGGCCTGCTCCGGCATGTGGTCGCATTCGCCGTCCACGATCATCTTGAAACCACGGATGGTTTCGGACAGCGGCACGTACTTGCCCGGAGAACCCGTGAACACTTCGGCCACGTGAAATGGCTGGGACAGGAAACGCTGGATCTTGCGCGCACGAGCCACGCTCAGCTTGTCTTCCGGAGCCAGTTCGTCCATACCCAGAATCGCGATAATGTCACGCAGTTCCTTGTAGCGCTGCAGGGTACCCTGCACGGCACGGGCTACCTTGTAGTGCTCTTCGCCGACGACCATCGGGTCCAGCTGACGGCTGGTGGAGTCCAGCGGGTCAACCGCCGGGTAGATACCCAGGGCAGCAATGTCACGGCTCAGCACCACGGTGGAGTCCAGGTGGGCGAAAGTCGTGGCAGGAGACGGGTCGGTCAAGTCGTCCGCCGGAACGTACACGGCCTGGATGGAGGTAATGGAACCCACCTTGGTCGAGGTAATACGCTCTTGCAGGCGGCCCATTTCCTCGGCCAGCGTCGGCTGGTAGCCCACGGCGGAAGGCATACGGCCCAGCAGTGCGGACACTTCGGTACCGGCCAGCGTGTAGCGGTAGATGTTGTCCACGAAGAACAGCACGTCACGGCCTTCGTCACGGAAGGACTCGGCCATGGTCAGGCCGGTCAGGGCCACGCGCAGACGGTTGCCCGGCGGCTCGTTCATCTGGCCGTACACCATGGCTACCTTGGACTCACCCAGGTTCTCCAGGTTCACGACGCCGGAATCAGCCATCTCGTGGTAGAAGTCGTTACCTTCACGGGTACGCTCACCCACGCCGGCAAACACGGACAGACCGCTGTGTGCCTTGGCGATGTTGTTGATCAGCTCCATCATGTTCACGGTCTTGCCAACACCGGCACCACCGAACAGACCCACCTTGCCGCCCTTGGCAAACGGACACACCAGGTCAATCACCTTGATGCCGGTTTCCAGCAGTTCCTGCGAGGGGCTCAGCTCGTCGTACTCGGGAGCCTTGCGGTGGATGGAAGCGGTTTGCGTCTGGTCCACGGGACCGCGCTCGTCGATCGGCTGACCCAGCACGTCCATGATGCGGCCCAGGGTAGCGGGACCCACCGGCACGGTGATCGGGGCATTGGTGTTATACACCTCCATGCCGCGACGCAGGCCGTCGGAAGAACCCAGGGCAATGGTACGCACCACGCCGTCACCCAGCTGCTGTTGCACTTCCAGGGTCAGGGCAGAGCCTTCCATCTTCAGGGCGTCATAGACCTTCGGCATCTTGTCGCGCGGGAATTCGACGTCAACGACGGCGCCGATACACTGCACGATCTTGCCTTGTACTTGATTTTCTTGAGCCATTTTTTGCTCCAATAATTTCTAGGGTTACACCGCTGCGGCACCAGCCACGATCTCGGACAGTTCTGTCGTAATCGCAGCCTGGCGGGTCTTGTTGTAGACCAGCTTCAGCTCGTGAATCACATTGCCTGCGTTGTCGGTAGCGGCCTTCATGGCCACCATGCGCGCCGATTGCTCGGACGCCATGTTTTCGGCTACGGACTGCAGCACCAGCGCTTCCACATAGCGGACCAGCAGATCGTCGATCACGGACTGTGCATCGGGCTCGTAGATGTAGTCCCAGTGCTGGGACTTGCCACTGGCCATCGTCTCTTCTGCCATCTTGCTCTGCGACAGGGGCAGCAGCTGTTCCAGCACAGGCTCCTGGCGCATGGTGTTGATGAAGCGGGTGTAGCCGATGTACACGGCGCTCAGTTCACCATTGGCATAGGCATCGAGCAGCACCTTGACCGGGCCGATCAGCTTGTCCAGCTGCGGCGTATCGCCGAGCTGGATGCTGTTGGCCACGACCTTGGCACCCATGCGGTTCAGGAAGCTGAAGCCCTTGTTGCCAATGGCCACGGCACGCGTCTCGACGCGAGCGTCCTGATTTTCACGGATCTTGTTGGTCACGCTGCGCAGCACGTTGGTGTTCATGCCACCGCACAGACCCTTGTCGGTCGTCACGACGATCAGGCCTACGGCCTTGGCATCGTCGTTCTTGACCATGAAGGGGTGAACGTATTCCGGGTTAGCAGCACCAAGGTTGGCAGCAATGTCCCGGACTTTTTCGCTGTACGGACGAGCCGCGTGCATGCGATCCTGCGCCTTGCGCATCTTGGATGCGGCCACCATTTCCATGGCCTTGGTGATCTTCTTGGTATTTTCTACCGAGGCGATCTTGCCGCGAATTTCCTTACCAGCTGCCACGTTGCTCTCCCGTGATCACGCGAAGGACTTCTTGAAGGCAGCGATGGCGTCGGCCAGCTCGGCCTCGTCCTTGCCTTCCTTGTCGAAAGCCTTATTCTCTTCCAGACGCTGCAGCAGGGCTGCGTTCTTGTCCTTCAGGTGTGCGTGCAAACCAGATTCAAATGCCAGAACCTTCTTGACATCGATGTCGTCCAGGTAACCCTTGTTCACTGCGAACAGCGTGGCACCCATCAGGCCCACCGACAGCGGGCTGTACTGGGTCTGCTTCAGCAGTTCGGTCACGCGGGCACCGCGGTCCAGCTGCTTGCGGGTAGCTTCGTCCAGGTCAGACGCGAACTGCGCGAACGCAGCCAGCTCACGGTACTGTGCCAGGTCGGTACGGATACCACCGGACAGGCCCTTGATCAGCTTGGTCTGTGCAGAACCACCCACGCGGGACACGGAGATACCGGCGTTAATGGCGGGACGGATACCGGCGTTGAACAGGCTGGTTTCCAGGAAGATCTGACCGTCGGTAATGGAAATCACGTTGGTCGGAACGAATGCGGACACGTCACCAGCTTGCGTCTCGATGATCGGCAGTGCCGTCAGGGAGCCGGTCTTGCCAGTCACTTCACCCTTGGTGAACTCTGCCACGTAGTCGGCGTTCACGCGGGCTGCGCGCTCCAGCAGACGGCTGTGCAGGTAGAACACGTCACCCGGGTAGGCTTCACGACCCGGCGGACGACGCAGCAGCAGCGATACCTGGCGGTAGGCCACGGCCTGCTTGGACAGGTCGTCATAAATGATCAGGGCGTCCTGGCCGCGGTCGCGGAAGTATTCGCCCATGGTGCAGCCTGCGTAGGCGCTCACGTACTGCATGGCTGCAGATTCGGAAGCGGAAGCAGCGACCACGATGGTGTAGTCCATGGCACCGGCACGCTCCAGTGCGCGCACCACGTTCTTGATGGACGAAGCCTTCTGACCGATGGCCACGTACACGCAGGTCATGTCCTGACCCTTCTGGTTGATGATCGCGTCAATGGCCACGGCAGTCTTGCCGGTCTGACGGTCACCAATGATCAGCTCACGCTGGCCACGGCCGATCGGCACCATGGAGTCGATCGACTTCAGGCCGGTCTGCACCGGCTGGTCCACGGATTTACGTGCGATCACGCCCGGAGCCACTTTCTCGATCACGTCCGTCATCTTGGCGTTGATCGGGCCCTTGCCGTCAATTGGCTCGCCCAGCGCGTTGACCACACGGCCAATCAGCTCGGGACCCACCGGCACTTCCAGAATGCGGCCCGTGCACTTCACGGTATCGCCTTCGGAGATGTGCTCGTAGGCACCCAGAATCACCGCACCAACGGAGTCACGCTCGAGGTTGAGCGCCAGACCGAAAGTCGGGGTGCCATCGGCGGCTGCCGGGAACTCCAGCATTTCGCCCTGCATCGCATCGGACAGGCCATACACGCGGCAAATGCCGTCAGCAACGGAGATAACAGTACCTTCGTTGCGGATGTTGGCAGTGCCTACCAGACCCTGGATGCGGCTTTTGATTTGTTCAGAAATCTCTGCGGGATTGAGTTGCATGACTCTTTCCTTCTTCCTTAATTGCCTCAGACCCGGCCCGCTTACGCAGTCAGCGCCTGTTTCATTTGTTCAATACGGGCCTTGACGGAGGTGTCGAGCACTTCGTCACCCACGACAACGCGCACGCCGCCAATCAGCTCCTGGTCAACGACCACGGTCGGCTGGAGCCTGGTGCCAAAGCGCTTTTCCAGCAGTGCCATCAGATCTGCGAGCTCGGCGCCTTCCATCGGGAAAGCACTGTAGATCACGGCATCTGCCGCCCCAGTGGCAGCATTTTTCAGCGACTCGAACTGGCTGGCGATTTCGGGCAAGGCCGCCAGGCGGCCATTGTCCACTACCAGGCGCAGGAAGTTCTTGCCTGCCTCAGGCAAGGCTGCCGGCAGCAAACCTGCAATCAGCTCGAACAGCTGCGAGCCTTGCACTTTGGGGCTGTCGGCCACCTGCAGCAGCTCGGCATTGCCGGCTACCGCAGCAAGCTGGCCCACCCACTGGGCAGTCTCATCCAGCTTGCCGGCACTTGCGTCGAACAAGGCCTGAGCATAAGGACGAGCAATGGTTGCAAGTTCAGCCATGTTCTTCCTTTATCAGAGCTCAGCCTTGAGGCGGTTGAGCAGTTCAGCGTGCACGCCAGCGTTCACTTCCTTGCGGAGGATCTGCTCGGCGCCCTTGACGGCCAGGGCAGCGACCTGTTCGCGCAGTTCTTCGCGTGCGCGAACAACCTGCTGCTGGGCTTCTGCCTGTGCGGCTGCAATGATCTTGTTGCCTTCTTCGGTGGCACGGGCCTTGGCTTCTTCCACCATGGTCTGTGCACGACGATCGGCATCGGCCATGCGGGCAGCCGCCTCATTGCGAGAGGTGGACAGCTCCGCTTCGACCTTCTTGTTCATGTCCGCCAGATCAGCCTTGGCCTTGTCAGCCGCAGCCAGTCCGTCGGCAATCTTTTGCGCCCGCTCGTCCAGCGCCTTCGTGATCGGGGGCCACACGAACTTCATCGTGAACCACACCAGGATCGCAAAGACAATGGCCTGCAGGACCAATGTTGCATTGATATTCATGTTACCCCCTTTCGGTCATGAAAGGTAACAGAATTAGATGGCGAAGGGGTTGGCGAATGCGAACAGCAGGGCGATAGCAACACCAATCAGGAAAGCCGCGTCGATCAGACCAGCCAGAATGAACATCTTGGTCTGCAGTTCGTTGATCAGCTCAGGCTGGCGTGCGGAAGATTCGAGGAACTTGCCGCCCATCAATGCAATGCCGATAGAGGCGCCAACAGCACCCAGACCGACGATCAGACCACAAGCCAGTGCAACGAGGCCGAGAATGTTTTCCATGAAAAGCTCCTAAAGGTTGGTGGAAAAGTAAAAGAAAACCAGTTGAAATTGCGATCAGTGTGCTTCGTGCGCCTGACCGGTATAGATCAGCGTCAGCATCATGAAGATGAATGCCTGCAGCGTAATGATCAGGATGTGGAAGATGGCCCACACCGAACCTGCAATGATATGACCGATGGCCAGACCGATGCCCGTGCCGCTCAGCGCCCATGCACCACCCATCAGGGCAATCAGCATGAACACCAGCTCGCCTGCAAACATGTTACCAAACAGTCGCATGCCGTGAGAGACGGTCTTGGCAACGTATTCGATGACCTGCATCAGGAAGTTGATCGGGTACAGCAGCGGGTGGTTGC
>JAAYCV010000083.1 GCA_012729605.1 Ramlibacter sp.
ACGAAATTCACGCTCTGCCTGCGCCACGGCGCGCTCAAAACCACCCAGCCAGGCCAGGCCTTGCGGCGTGAACACGATCAGGCGCGCACGCGCATCACGCGGATCGGGCTCGCGCTGCACGATGCCCCAAGCCTCGCACTGGTCCACCAAGGCCGCCATGGCCTGCTTGCGCATGCCGGCGGCTTCGGCCAGCTCGGTCAGCCGGTTGCCGTGCAAGGACAAATGTCGCGTGATGTGCACATGCGCCGCACTCACCTGCTGCCGCGCTGCCAGGTTGGACAGCGCCAGCGGCACTTCGGGATCGTGCGCCATCAGCTGCAGCACACGTGCATCAAAGCGGCGCAAGGCTTCGCCGAGCAGGCGGCCCAGATGGCTGGCACGCCAATCACCCGTGGTATAGCGTGGTTCCTGCAGATAGTTAGTCATGCAACCTGACCTTTAATCATGATTTTCTGATTCTACTCTGACCTATACTCCTGCTCATGCATACATGCTGTATGTTTTGACATATAATACTTTTCACCTCATACCACCAGGAGCATTCCATGAGCACGATTGATCAGGCAGAAAAGGCCAAGGCACTGCAAGCCGCACTGGCGCAGATCGAAAAGCAGTTTGGCAAGGGCACCATCATGCGCCTCGGCGAAGGCGAGCCGGTGCAAGACATCCAGACCGTCAGCACCGGCTCGCTCGGCCTGGATGTGGCGCTGGGCGTCGGCGGCCTGCCGCGTGGCCGCGTGATCGAGGTCTACGGCCCGGAATCTTCCGGCAAGACCACGCTCACGCTGCAGGTCATCGCCGAAATGCAGAAGGTCGGCGGCACCTGCGCCTTCGTCGATGCCGAACACGCGCTCGACGTGCAATACGCGCAAAAGCTCGGCGTGCAGCTGCATGAGCTGCTGATCAGCCAGCCCGATACCGGCGAGCAAGCGCTCGAGATCGTGGACAGCCTGGTGCGCAGCGGCGCGGTGGACCTGATCGTGATCGACTCGGTCGCCGCCCTCACGCCCAAGGCCGAAATCGAAGGCGACATGGGCGACCAGCTGCCCGGCCTGCAGGCACGCCTGATGAGCCAGGCGCTGCGCAAGCTCACCGCCACCATCAAGAAGACCAACTGCATGGTCATCTTCATCAACCAGATCCGCATGAAGATCGGCGTCATGTTCGGCAGCCCGGAAACCACCACCGGCGGCAACGCGCTCAAGTTCTACTCCAGCGTGCGCATGGACATCCGCCGTGTCGGCACCATCAAGAAGGGTGACGAAGTCGTCGGCAGCGAAACCAAGGTCAAGGTCGTCAAGAACAAGGTCGCGCCGCCGTTCAAGGAAGCCCGTTTCGACATCCTGTACGGCACCGGCATCAGCCGCGAAGGCGAGATCATCGACATGGCAGTCGAGGCACGCATCGTCAACAAGGCCGGCGCCTGGTATTCCTACAACGACGAGAAGATCGGCCAGGGCCGCGACAACACGCGCGAGTTCCTGCGCGAGAACCCGGCGCTGGCACGCGAGATCGAGAACAAGGTGCGCGAACACCTGGGCATCAGCGGCATGGCGTCCGTCGCTACGAGCAGCGACACCGTGGATGGCGACATCACCGACGATGTCGAGGCCTGATCGCAGCCAGTCGTGGCGGGAGCGCTGCTGACATGCGCCCCGTCACCCTCTCGCTCAAGGGCAAGGCGCTGGCGCTGCTGGCAGCGCGCGATTATTCGCGTGCCGAGATGGAGCGCAAGCTGCTGCACTGGCTGGAACTGCGCGCCCGCGCCCATGCCGACGCGTTGACCGAAGCCGAACTCCAGCCCCCGGAAGCCGGCCTGGAGCCGGCAGAGCGTCTGGCCGCCATCCACGCCGTGCTGGACGAGATGCAGCACAAGCAGTTCCAGTCCGACGAGCGCGCCGCGCAATCGCTGGTCTATCGCCGTGCCGGCAAGCTCGGTACGACACGCATCGCGCAGGAGCTGCGCCGCAAGGGCCTGGACGACAGCACCATTGAACAGGCGCTGGACACGCTCGAAGGCACGGAACTGGAACGTGCGCGCGAAGTCTGGCAGCGCAAGTTCAGCCAGCCGCCCGCCACGCCGCAGGAACGTGCGAAGCAGATGCGCTTTCTCGCCAGCCGCGGCTTTGGCGGCGATGTGGTGCGGCAGGTGCTGCGCGGCAGCGAGGACTAGGCCCCGGCTGCCGCTGGCAGCACTCAGTTCCGCACTTCGCCCTGCCCTAGCACCACGTACTTGAGCGAGGTCAGGCCTTCGATGCCGACCGGGCCACGCGCGTGGAACTTGTCGGTGCTGATGCCGATTTCGGCACCCAGGCCGTATTCGAAGCCGTCAGCAAAACGCGTACTGGCGTTGACCATCACGCTGCTGGAGTCCACCTCGCGCAGGAAGCGCTGGGCGTGGATGTGATCGGTGGTGAGGATCGCTTCGGTGTGCTGCGAGGAATAGCGGTTGATATGCGCAATCGCCTCGTCCAGCCCGCCCACGACCTTGATGCTGATCACTGCTGCCAGATACTCGGTGCCCCAGTCCTCTTCGCTGGCGTCCACCAGTTGCGCCTGCGGCAGCGCGGCTGCCAGAATCGCGCGCGATGCGGCATCGCAGCGCATTTCCACGCCCTTGTCCTGATAGATGCGGCCAATGCGCGGGAGGAAATCAGCTGCCACGGCCTCGGCCACCAGCAGGCTTTCGGTCGCGTTGCAGGGGCTGTATTTCTGCGTCTTGGCGTTATCGGCCACCTTGACCGCCATGTCCAGATCGCAGGGATCATCCACGTAAGTGTGGCAGTTGCCATCCAGGTGCTTGATCACTGGCACCTTGGCCTCGGCGCTGATGCGTTCGATCAGGCTCTTGCCGCCACGCGGGATGATCACGTCCACGTACTCGGGCATGGCGATCAGGCGGCCCACCGCGACTCGATCGGTAGTCGGCACCATCTGCACCGCATCAGCCGGCAGGCCAGCCGCCTGCAGCGCCTGTGCCACCAGCGCCGCCAGTGCCAGGTTGGAATCGATCGCCTCGCTGCCGCCGCGCAGGATGCAGGCGTTGCCGCTCTTGATGCTCAGGCTGGCAGCCTCGATGGTGACGTTGGGACGGCTCTCGAAAATCATTCCGAACACGCCAATCGGCACGCGCATCTGGCCAACGCGGATGCCGCTGGGCTGCTCCTGCATGCCGCTGATGGTGCCAATCGCGTCCGGCATGGCGGCCAGCTGCAGGCAGCCTTCCTGCAGGGTCTCGATCACTTTCGGCGTCAGGCGCAGGCGGTCCACCATCGGCGCGCTCAGGCCGTTCTGCTCGGCGCGCGCGATGTCTTTTGCATTCGCATCGGCCAGTTGCGCGCCGGCCTCGCCCAGCAGGCGTGCCAGTTCGCGCAAGGCGGTGTTCTTGTGGGCGGCGCTGGCGCGCGCCATCAGGGTGGAGGCAGCGCGGGCGCGTTCGCCCATCTGCTGCATCAGGACATGCACATCGGTACTCATGACGCTTGGAATCCGGAATAACAGGGAGGCTGCCAGCCCATCCGGCAACCTGGCCACAGGGGCCCATCCCTCCATGATAAGCTGCATGACGCATTTCCGTTAACGATCCCGGCCGGCAGCCCCGGCTGTCGCACCTGTTTGCCCATGCCTGAACGCATCGACCTCAACCTGCAGGACAGCCTGCAGGTCCTGCTGCAACAGCTCACCCTGGCCCTGCCGGCCTCCTGGCCACCCGGCCTGCGCATGTTCACGCTGTTTGCCGGCCTGATGACGCTGGCCATCGGGCTGCGCCTGTTGCTGGAGTTCGCTCTGCTGACCTTGCGCCGCCAGGTCATGGGCCGGCTGCAGAACCTGTCCGCCGGCGTGCATGTGGTGCTGGACGAGCGCGTGCTGCGCCGCGCCGCCCGTGTGCCAGGGCCGCTGCTGGTGCAGATCGGCATGCAGCTGTCGCCGTTTTCCAGTGGCACCGTATTCACGCTGATGTCCAGCGTGCTGTCCGCGCTGGCGGTCTGGTACGTGGTGCGCGTGCTACTCGCCCTGCTGGATGCGCTGCTGGCCTACCAGTCGCTGCACACCATGACCTCGCCGCGCCAGCAGCTGTCGCTCAAGAGTTATGTACAGCTGGCCAAGCTGCTGCTGACCATGGGCGGCCTGATCGTGGTGGTGGCGGTGCTGATCGACCGCTCGCCGCTGCTGCTGCTCTCCGGTCTGGGTGCCTTGTCCGCAGTGCTGATGCTGGTGTTCAAGGACACCATCCTGTCCTTCATCGCCGGCATGCAGCTGGCCAACAACGACCTGCTGCGCGTGGGTGACTGGATCGACATGCCGCAGGCTGGTGCCGATGGCGAGGTGGTGGACATGATGCTGCACACGGTCAAGGTGCAGAACTGGGACAAGACCATCATCACGATCCCGACCTGGCGCCTGATGTCGGAAAGCTACCGCAACTGGCGTGGCATGCGCGATTCCGGCGGCCGCCGCATCAAGCGCACGATTCCGGTCGATGCCACCTCGGTGCAGTTCCTGAACGACGAGCAGCGCACCCGGCTGCACCGCTTGCACCTGCTACGCGGCTACCTGCACGAAAAGGAAGTGGCGATTGCCGACGAGAACCAGCGTCGGCTGGAGCAGCTGCCCAAGGAGGCCGCCGGCGACCCGGCCAACCTGCGCCGGCTGACCAACCTCGGCACCTTCCGCGCCTATGTGCTGAGCTATCTGGAAAACCACCCGGAAATCCGCCAGGACATGCTGCGCATGGTGCGCATCATGGACCCGTCGCCGCATGGCATTCCGGTGGAGATCTACTGCTTTACCAACACCATTGTCTGGACCGAGTACGAGCGCATCCAGGGCGACCTGTTCGACCATGTGCTGGCGCAGCTGCCGGAGTTCGGCCTGCGCCTGTACCAGCAGCCGACCGGCTTTGACATGCGCCAGCTGCGACCAGAGGCCTGGATGTTCAGCGCGGACGCGCCTCGGCCGCCTGACGGCACAGCTGCAAGGCCAGGCGCTGCAGCGCCTGCCAGCTATCCACCGGCCAATCCGGGCTCTTGATCCCTTTCACGATGCCGTCCACCACGTGGGCGGCATGCAGCAGGCCGGCCAACGAAGTCGCCGTCATGCGCGGCGCCACGCGCTCGAACAGGCGCTCGCGCATGCCCCAGATGCGCTGTTCGCGCAGCGCCATCGGCAGCGGCTTGCCCTGGTCCAGCGCCTCGCGCACACGCTTGAGCGCGCGGATGTCCTCGGCCAGCGCGTAGTGCACCAGCACCTCGCTTTCACCTTCGGCCTGCAGCCCGTCCATCATGCGCTGCACGCGCTCGAACTGGCC
>JAAYCV010000084.1 GCA_012729605.1 Ramlibacter sp.
CTTCGGTCAGGCGGATACGCACCAGTGACTTCGCGCTCTTGAAGCCGTATTTCCACGGCACCACCAGGCGCAGCGGTGCGCCGTTCTGCTTCGGCAAAACCTCGTCGTACATGCCAAAGGCCAGCAGCGTCAGCGGGTGCATCGCCTCATCCAGCCGCAGGCCTTCCACATAGGGCCAGTCCAGCATCTGGCTGCGCAGGCCGCGCATCTGTTCCGCATCGGCCAGCGTCGTGAACTCGACAAAGCGTGCACTGCCGGTCGGCTCCACCTGTTTCAGCAGCGCCGACAGCGAATAGCCGATCCACGGAATCACCATGCTCCAGCCTTCGACGCAGCGCAGCCGGTAGATGCGCTGCTCCAGCGGGGCCAGTTGCAGCAGCTCTTCCAGTCCCAGCGTCAGCGGCTTGTGTACCGCGCCTTCGATGCGAACCGTCCACGGCGTGGTCTGCAGCGCACCTGCATACTCGACTGGATCACTCTTGCCCGGACCAAATTCGTAGAAGTTGTTGTAATGGGTGGCGTCGTGCTGCGTCGTCAGCGCCTCGCGGCTGATGGCACCGGGCACGCTGGATGGCACGGAAGCCAGCGCCACACCCGCCTGCGCCGGCGCTGCGGGCTGCTGCCAGCGCCGGTACAGCGGCAGCGCGGCCGCCCCCGCTGCGCCCACCGCAGCCAACCCCATCAGCTGCAGCCAGCGCCGCCGTGCCGCATAGGCCTGCGGCGGCGTGATCTCGCTCGGGGTCGGATGCTGGTATCCGCGATCGCGGTGGTAATGCATGGCACTTGTCTCTGCTGGCGAATGCCAGCGTCTGCAACGATCCTAACGCAAAGTGCATACCCGTATCCCGCCAGGTGCCACCCACGAAAAAGGCGCAGGGCCGCTGGGCCATGCGCCTTCTGATGCCGATCTGCCGGGGATCAGAGCGTGCCGTAGCTGTGCAGGCCGCTCAGGAACATGTTCACGCCGATAAAGGCGAAGGTGGTGATGGCCAGGCCAACCAGCGCCCACCAGGCCGACACGGTGCCGCGCAGGCCCTTCATCAGGCGCATGTGCAGCCAGGCCGCGTAGTTCAGCCAGACGATCAGCGCCCAGGTCTCCTTCGGGTCCCAGCTCCAGTAGCCTCCCCAGGCCTCGGCCGCCCACAGCGCGCCCAGCACGGTGGCAATGGTAAAGAAGGCAAAGCCGACGGCGATCGACTTGTACATCACGTCATCCAGCACCTCGAGTGCCGGCAGGCGCGCCGCAATCGTCTTGCGACCCAGGATGATGGCCGCCACGATCAGCGCCGACACGCCAAAGTAGACCGCCCAGTAGCTGCTCATGCCGCTGACGCTGCTGCGGAACACGATCGGCTCGAAGCACAGCACGATGCCCAGCAGCCACAGCGGCGCCAGCTTGTACCACTTGGTTTCGGCGGCTTGCTTCTTGATCAGGTAGGCAAAAGCCACCATCGCCGCCAGCGCAAACGTGCCGTAGCCAATGAAGTTCGCCGGTACGTGCAGCTTCATCCACCAGCTCTGCAACGCCGGTACCAGCGGCTGGATCGCCTGCGCCTCGCGCACCAGCGTGTACCAGAGCAGGAAGCCGACGGCCGCGCTCACCACCAGCATCACGAAGGCACCCAGCGCGCGCGTGCGGTACTGCATCTCGTAGTAGAGGTAGAACAGCGCCGTCATCCAGCAGAACATGACGAACACTTCGTACAGGTTGCTGACCGGGATATGCCCGATGCCAGCGCCAATGTGGTGGCTCTCGTACCAGCGCACCATGGTGCCGATCAGCGCCAGCGCCACGCCAGCCCAGGCCATGCGCGAACCCAGCAGCTCCAGCGCGTTGCTGCTGTAGCGATCCGTCTCGCCCTTGCCGCCGGTAAACATGCCGATCCAGTAGAACAGCGTGCTCATGAAGAACAGCATGCACATCCACAGGATGGCCGACTGGCTGGAGATGAAATACTTGAGCAGGAAGACATCTTCCGAGCGCTTCAGGTCACCGCCATAGAGCCAGAGCGCCAGCAGCGATACCGCTGCCACCACCAGCATCAGGCGTGCCGCCGGTCGCCAGAACCAGCCCAGCCAGATCACGGCGGGAATGGTGCCGATCAGGATCGCCTTTTCGTAGACGTCCATGGCGTGGTCGTAATACAGGAAGGCGTAAATCCCGCCAGCCACGGCCAGCAGCGCAAACAGCCAGTCAAACAGGTTGCGGCGGCTGAAAAAGCCCCCGTTCAGGGTAATCGTCTGCACCTCTTGCGGGGGCAGCTTGGTGGTGGAACTCATGGAGGTGCTCATGACTGGTGCTCTCCCAGCAGGTACTGCTTCAATGTGTCAAATTCCTTGTCGCTGTCCAGGTTGCGACGATTGCTCGAAAGCGCCATGGTAGCGCCCGAGGCGGCTTCCTGTCCATCCTGGGCGGCCGGACGCACCCAGACCCAGACACGGCGCTCGGTGATGTACAGCATGGCAAACACGCCCAGGATCAGGAACAGGCAGCCCAGGTAGACCACCCACTTGCCCGGCGCGCGCGTTACCTGGAACACGCTGGCCTGCACCTGGGTGAAATTCTCGAGCTGGAACAGCACCGGCTCCGGATAGAGCGGTGCATCGCTCAGCGCCACCACCGCCTGGGCCAGCCAGGCGCGGTGCTTCTGCTCGTTCATGTCCAGTGCCGGCAACTTGGCGCGCTCGCGCGACAGCTGCAGCAGCTCGACCATGGAGCCATTCAGCATGCGCAGCAGCACATCGCCAAAGCGCTGCTGGTCTTCAGCGGGAATCGTCTGCTCGATGAAACGGGCGATGGCCTGCAGGCCGAAGCTGCGTGCTGCCTCGCTGTTGCTGTCGCGGCGCGCGGCGTCCAGATTCGCCGGGTCACCGGCAAACAGGTCCATGACGCGGCTGGCCGACAGCGCCAGCTGCTCCTGCACCTGCTGGTTCTGCACGCCGGTGGACTGCGCCACATAGCGGCGTACCGCCTCGGCGCGCAGCGCCGGATCATTCAGGGCGTGGCGCAGGCGCTGGAATTCCTCCAGGGAATTGTTGTCATCGGCCGGAATGCGCAGGTAGCGGAAATTCTCTGCCGTGTCATTGCGCACGCCAAACAGGAATTCGGGCGGGCCGCCTTCGCCAGTCATCACCGGCAGCATGTAGTTGGAAAACTCGCGCGCCTGTCCGGCACTGTCACGCAGCTTGTAGATCACGCTCGGACCGACGTTGCGCAGTTCATGGTCCTTGCGGTTCTGGGCCGAGCCCAGGTTGTCCTGCAGCGTCTGGCGCAGATCCACGCTGCGCACATCGACCGGGCCGGAGCTCATGTTGCCAAAGTTTTCGACGTTGATGGTGCGCAGATCCGTCACTTCCAGCGTGCGCTTGTCCTCGCCATTGGTGATCTCCACCGCACGGCCCACGGCGGTATCGACCGAGAACGGCGCCACCTCGCTGCCCATGCCCACCGCCTTCAGCTTGACCGGCGAACCGCCATCCTCGAAGCTGGACTGGTAGATCTGGATGCCCTTGTAGCTGGCCGGATGGTTGACCTCGATGCGCTGCGGAATCGCCTCGCCGGTCTCGCGGTCGTGGATCACCACCTCGCTGGCAAACACGCGCGGCATGCCGGTGGGGTAATACTCGACGATGAACTTCTTCAGCTCCAGGGCAAACGGCAGCTCCTGGATCAGCACGCCGTCCTTCTGCAGCAGGATGGCGGTATCGACCGTGCTGCCTTCGGGCACGAACAGGTTGCCCCGGAAGGTCGGGTTGCTGGTGCTCAGGCGGTGCTGCGGCGGCACGTCGGCAATCATGCCGGCGCCATTGAAGGGCTGCTTGCCATTGAACCAGGTCTGCATGCGCACCATCAGGTCGCCATCCAGCAGGCCTCCCAGACAGATCAGCACGATGGCGCTGTGCGCTGCCAGGTAGCCGATCTTGTTGGCACCGCCCTTCTTGGCCGCCACCATCCAGCCGGCCTGGTCGCCTTGGCGCTGCTGCAGTTTTACTTTCCAGCCCTTGCCAGCCAGTTTTTCACCCAGGCTGCGCGCCGCCTGTGCCGGTTCCTGCGGCAGCACGGCTTCGGCCTTGTAGCCAAAGGCCTGCAGCGCACGCACGTGGATGTTTTCCTTGTAGCTTTTCAGGTCCGCCAGGATCTTGGGTGTATGGCGCGCAATGCACAGCGAGGTACTGATCACCAGGAACGCCAAGATCAGCAGAAACCACCAAGCACTGTAGACCGAATAGAGGTTCAGCGTCTCGAACACGCGCGCCCAGAACGGCCCGAACTGGTTGACGTAGTTGTTGAACGGCTGATGCTGGGTGATGACCGTGCCGATCACCGAGGCAATGCAGATGACTGTCAGCAGCGCAATGGCAAAGCGCATGGAAGACAGCAGTTCGATGGCGGAGCGCAACCAGCGGCTGCCCTGGCGAACCTCGTAACCTTGTGTGGAAATTGTTGTCATGCAGGATGTGCCCGTCCTAGGGGCGACTGATGCGGAGGCGTGATCGACCAGGCATCTGGAAACAGGTGTGCGCCATCATAACGCGCACAAAAAAGGCGGGTACGCAACCCGCCTTTTCTGGTACCGTCCGGGCGGCAGCGCAAACTGGCAAGCTGCAGCCCGGTGGCAGGATCAGCGCAGACCCTGGATGAAATCAGACACGGCCTTGATCTGGGCGTCGTTCATGCCATTGACGACATGCGGCATGACCAGATCATTCTTGCGGACGCCGTCACGGAAATCCTTGAGCTGCAGCTCGGTGTAGTCGGCCTTCTGGCCAGCCAGACGCGGGTACTTGACCGGCATGCCGGCACCGTTGGGTGCGTGGCAGGCGGCACAGGCCGGCACGGCACGGCTGGCAATGCCGCCGCGCCAGATCTTCTCGCCCAGCGCCAGGGTTTCCTGGTTGGTAGCGGCCAGCTTGTTGGCCTTCTGGGAAGCGAAGTAGTAGGAAACGTCCACCATGTCCTGGTCGCTCAGGGCGGCAGCGTAGCCGTTCATGACAGTACCCTTGCGGGCATTGCTCTTGAACTCCTTGAGCTGCTTGATCATGTATTCGGGATGCTGCTGCGCCACCACCGGGTAACCGGCGATCACGGAGTTGCCATCGGCATTGTGACAGGCGATACACACGCTGTTGACGATGGCCTTGCCCTTGTTCAGGTCAGGAACCGGCTTGGCTGCCGGCGTGGCCGCTACGGCAGAACCTGCTGCCGTGAACAGCAGAGCGGAAATCAGGGAAGCGGCAAGAGTGGATACAGGCTTCATAGTCGGCATCAGTCTGGAGTGAACGGGACAACCGGTGCTGTGCAATCCGGGTAAACTTGACCATTCTACATCGACCCGTAACCAAAATTGACAGATTCACCGTAACTGTCGCGGATCGTAGTCAACAATTGGCCGGATTTCCCCTGCACTGGCAGCTGCCACGGCAAGAACCGGCCCCTGCCCGAGACCCGCCATGGCCGCGTCCAAACGCCCTCCCCGCAAGCCTGCTGCCGCACCGGCCAAGCCGCCCAAGACCCCGACGCCACTCGGCTGGATGCACACCGCCCGCTTTCTGACCACCGCCGCCCAGCTCGACCAGCTGCCGGCGCTGGACGTACCGGAAATCGCCTTTGTCGGCCGCTCCAACGCCGGCAAGTCCACCTGCATCAACACCCTGACGCAGCAGCGCCAACTGGCCTTTGCCTCCAAGACGCCAGGCCGCACCCAGCACATCAACCTGTTCGCCCTGGGCCGCCAGAACCAGACCGATGCCGTGCTGGCCGACCTGCCCGGCTACGGCTACGCCCAGGTGCCGCTGGCCGACAAGCTGCGCTGGCAGCGCGTCATGGCCAACTACCTGATGACGCGCGAAAACCTGGTCGGCGTGGTGCTGCTGTGCGATCCGCGCCACGGCCTCACCGAGCTGGATGAACTGCTGTTGGAAGCGATCCGCCCACGCGTGGAAGACGGCCTGGAGTTCCTGCTGCTGCTGACCAAGTCCGACAAGCTGACGCGCGCCGAAGGCGCCAAGGCGCTGTCCATCGCACGGCTGAATGCCGGCGGCGGCGAAGCCATGCTGTTCTCGGCGCTCAAGAAACAGGGCATGGAACAGGTGGCGCAACTCCTGTGGGACTGGACCCACCCGCCGCAGGAAGACACTGCTGCAGACGATGCCGAAGCGGCAGACGACGGCCTCAGTACACCTCCGGCAAGCCCTCCGGACGCGTCTTGAAGCGCTTGTGCACCCAGAAATACTCCTCGGGGCGGCGCGCCACCCAGCCTTCGAGGTAGTCGTTCATGCGCTGGGTGTCGGCTACCACATCCTCGGTCGGGAAGTCCTGCCACGGGCCTTCCACGTGCAGGGTGTAGCCATGCGATTCCATATAGGTGATGGTGGTCACCACCTGCGCGCGACCCAGTCGGGCAAAGCGTGACAGCGAGGGCACGGTGGCTGCCGGCACACCAAAAAAGGTGACAAAAATCGATTCCTGCGGGCCAAAGTTCATGTCCGGCAGCAGGTAGAGCAGGCCCTGCTTGCGCAGCTTGGCAATGATGGGCTTGACGCCATCGCGCCGCCACACCACCTGCGCATTCGGAAAGCGCGTACGGCCACGGCGCACCCAGGCATCAATCGTCTTGTTGCTCTGCGGCGTGTAAATGGAAATGAAGATGCGCTCCAGCAACTGGCCAGACAAGGCCATGCCACCGGCATCAAGCCCGACAAAGTGCGGCGCAAACAGGATGGTCGACTTGCCGTCCCGGAGCGCATCGACATCGCCCACCATGCGCAGGCGCTTGCGCAGCAGCGCCGGGCTGCCATGCCAGATCCAGATGCGATCCAGGAAAGTCTGCATGAAACGCACGAAATGCAGGCGCGCGATGCGCTCGC
>JAAYCV010000014.1 GCA_012729605.1 Ramlibacter sp.
AAAGCATGGTTGTGCTACAATTTCGCGGCTCTTGCTGATGGCGCTGCCATCCTGCAAGGCTAATCGCAAATCCGCCAATCTAGGTGTTGCCGCAATCCTTTACGGTCTGCTGGCATGCGAGGCGAATTTTAGACCCAACCTCAGGAGAAAAACCATGTCCGTTACCATGCGCGAAATGCTGGAAGCCGGTGTCCACTTCGGTCACCAGACCCGTTTCTGGAACCCCAAGATGGCCCCGTACATCTTCGGCGCCCGCAACAAGATCCACATCGTGAACCTGGAGCAGTCCCTGCCCATGTTCGAAGATGCCATGAAATTCATCCGCCAGCTGGCTGCCAACCGTGGCACCATCCTGCTGGTCGGTACCAAGCGCGCAGCCCGCGACATCATCGCTGAAGAAGCCAAGCGCGCCGGCATCCCCTACGTCAACCAGCGCTGGCTGGGTGGCATGCTGACCAACTTCAAGACGGTCAAGACCTCCATCAAGCGCCTGAAGGACATGCAGGCCCAGCAGGAAGCCGGCCTGGAAAGCATGAGCAAGAAAGAGCAGCTGATGTTCCAGCGCGAAATGGACAAGCTGGAAAAGGACATCGGCGGCATCCAGGACATGACCAGCCTGCCCGACGCCATCGTCATCGTTGACGTTGGCTACCACAAGATTGCCGTGTCCGAAGCCAAGAAGCTGGGTATCCCGCTGGTTGGCGTGGTGGATACCAACCACAATCCGGACGGCATTGATTACGTGATCCCCGGTAACGACGACTCCGCCAAGGCCGTGGCCCTGTACGCCCGTGGCGTGGCTGACGCCGTGCTGGAAGGCCGTGCCAACGCCGTGAACGAGCTGGTGCAGGCCGTGTCCGAAGGCGAAGACGAATTCGTCGAGGTGGACGACGCCCAGGCGTAAGCCAGGCTTTCGCCTGCCCTCAAGGCATAATCCAAGGAAGAGGGGCGATCATGCCCCTTTTTCGTAACTGAAAAATCTTTTCAATCGAATACGGAGAAAGACAATGGCAGCAATTACCGCAAGCATGGTGGCAGAACTGCGTGGCAAGACCGACGCCCCCATGATGGAGTGCAAGAAGGCCCTGACCGAAGCTGGCGGCGACATGGCCAAGGCAGAAGAGATCCTGCGCGTGAAGCTGGGCAGCAAGGCTGGCAAGGCCGCCGCCCGCATCACGGCTGAAGGCGCCGTGGGCAGCACCATCGAAGGTGGCGCCGGCTCCCTGATCGAAGTCAACTGCGAAACCGACTTCGTGACCAAGAACGACAGCTTCCTGGCTCTGGTCAAGGCCGCCGCTGACCTGGTGACCAAGCACAACCCGGCTGACCTGGACGCCTTGGGTGCGCTGCCCTACGAGCAAGACGGCTTCGGCCCGACGCTGGAAGACGTGCGCAAGGGCCTGATCGGCAAGATCGGCGAAAACATGAGCTTCCGCCGCTTCCAGCAGTTCTCCGGTGGCCAGATGGTGTCCTACCTGCACGGTACCCGCATCGGCGTGATGGTCGAGTTCGAAGGTGACGAAGTCGCCGCCAAGGACGTTGCCATGCACGTGGCCGCCATGAAGCCGGTGGCCCTGTCCAGCGCTGACGTACCGGCCGAGCTGATCGAGAAAGAGCGCAGCGTTGCTGCTGCCAAGGCGGCCGAATCCGGCAAGCCGGCCGAGATCGCGGCCAAGATGGTCGAAGGCTCCGTGCAGAAGTACCTGAAGGAAGTGGCCCTGCTGAGCCAGCCTTTCGTCAAGAACGACAAGCAGACCGTCGAGCAGATGCTGAAGGAAAAGAACACCACCGTGAAGGGTTTCACCCTGTACGTGGTGGGCGAAGGCATCGAGAAGAAGGCCGACGACTTTGCTGCTGAAGTGGCTGCCCAGATGGCTGCTGCCAAGCAGGGCTGATTTTCTGGCCTGCAAGCCACGCATCGGGGTGAAGCCACCCCGGTACGGGGCTTTTTTTCGTCACCCGACTACCTGATTGTTCCTACCACGCCCTGGAGATTGCCATGACTGCCACCCAACCCGCCATCAAACGTGTCCTGCTCAAGCTGTCCGGTGAGGCCCTGATGGGCGACGATGCCTTCGGCATCAATCGCGAAACCATCAGCCGCATGGCAGACGAAATCGCCGAAGTCGCACGGCTGGGCGTGGAGGTGGCCATCGTCATCGGTGGTGGCAACATTTTCCGTGGCATGGCGGGCGGCGCTGCCGGCATGGACCGTGCCACGGCCGACTACATGGGCATGCTGGCCACGGTGATGAACGCGCTGGCGCTGGCCGACACCATGAACCGCACCGGCATGACGGCGCGCGTCATGTCGGCCATCAATATCGACCAGGTGGTCGAGCCCTATGTGCGTCCCAAGGCGCTGCAGTATCTGGAAGAGGGCAAGGTGGTGGTGTTTGCCGCCGGTACCGGCAACCCCTTCTTCACCACCGATACCGCTGCGGCGTTGCGCGGTGCCGAAATCGGCGCTGAAATCGTGCTCAAGGCGACCAAGGTGGACGGTGTCTACACCGCCGATCCGAAGAAGGACCCGAGCGCCACGCGTTACGACAAGCTGACCTTCGACGAGGCCATTTCGCGCAGCCTGGGCATCATGGATGCCACCGCCTTTGCGCTGTGCCGTGACCAGAAGCTGCCGATCAAGGTGTTCTCCATCTTCAAGCCGGGCGCCCTCAAGCGCGTGGTGATGGGCGAAGACGAAGGCACACTGGTATATATTTGACCTCTTGTCCCAGATACAGATTCCGGAGAACCCCATGTCCGTAGCCGACATCAAGAAAACCATGCAGACCAAGATGGAGCAGTCCATCGAGGCGTTCAAGAACAACCTGACCAAGATCCGCACCGGCCGTGCCAACCCGGCGCTGCTGGACAACGTGCAGGTCGATTACTATGGCTCGATGGTGCCGCTGAGCCAGGTCGCCAACGTGTCCGCGATCGACGCGCGTACCCTGAGCGTGCAGCCCTGGGAAAAGAACATGGGTCCCAAGATCGAGAAGGCGATCCGTGAAAGCGACCTGGGCCTGAACCCAGCATCCATGGGCGACCTGATCCGCGTGCCGATGCCGCCGATGACCGAAGAGCGCCGCAAGGAAATGACCAAGCTGGTACGCCATGAAGGCGAAAACGCCAAGATCGCCGTGCGCAACCTGCGCCGCGATGCCAACGATTCGGTCAAGAAGCTGGTCAAGGACAAGGAAATTTCCGAAGACGACCAGAAGCGTTCCGAAGCGGATATCCAGAAGATCACCGACAAGGAAATCACCACCATCGACCAGTTGGTGACCAGCAAGGAACAGGATATCATGGCCGTTTGAGGCTGTTGGTGCCGCCACGCAAGTGGCCGGCATCCCGAATCCTGAGATATGTCGAAACAAGAATCTGAAGCGTCCGTACCGCATCATGTGGCCATCGTGATGGACGGCAACGGGCGATGGGCGAACAAGCGCTTCATGCCCCGGCTGGTCGGCCACCGCCAAGGCCTGGCGGCACTGCGCCGCTGCGTTGCTGCCTGCCTGGATCGCGGTGTCCAGGTGTTGACGGTGTTTGCCTTTTCCTCCGAAAACTGGAATCGTCCCGAAGACGAGGTCAGTGGCCTGATGAGCCTGATGGGCATGGCACTGACGCGCGAAGTGCCCAAGCTGCACGAGGCGGGTGTCCGCGTCTACCTGGTAGGCGACCGTGACTCGCTCAAGAGCAAGCTGCGAGACGGCCTGACCCAGGCGGAGGAGCTGACGCGCAACAACCAGCGCCTGATCCTGAACGTCTGTTTCAACTACGGTGGTCGCTGGGATATGGCTCAGGCAGCGGCGCGCCTGCAGCAGCAGGGCCTGCCGTTTACCGAAGACAACCTCTCTTCTGCCATGGCCATGAGCCATGTGCCCGATCCGGACCTGATCATCCGCACGGGTGGCGAGTACCGCATCAGCAATTTCCTGCTCTGGCAAGCCGCCTACAGCGAACTCTATTTCAGCGATATCCTCTGGCCCGATTTCGATGCGGCGGCACTGGATGCCGCCATTGAGGATTACACGCTGCGTGAACGCCGCTTTGGCAAGACCTCTGCCCAGGTCAGCGACTAGGACGAGGCATGCTGAAACAGCGCATCATCACCGCCATCATCCTGCTCATCGTCCTGCTGGGAGCCCTGTTTGCCCCCGGCCATCAGGCTTTCAGCCTGCTGATGGCGCTGGCGATTGCCTGTGCCGGCTGGGAGTGGGCGCGCCTGAGCGGTTTTTCCGGCATGGCCAATATCCTGTGGGCGCTGCTTGCCGTAGCCGGTTGCCTGTTGATGGGCCTGGCCGGCTGGCAGTTGCAGGCAAGTAACGCCTCTACCGCCCTGATCACGCTGGTCAGCCTGTTGTGGCTGCTGAGCACGCCCTGGCTGCTGCGTGCCGGCGTGCCGGTGTGGCAACGCATTCCGCGCTGGCTGCGTATGACGGCCGGCCTGCTGGTGCTGTGGGCGACCTGGCTGGCGATCGTGCAACTGCTGGCACAGCATGGCCCCTGGTACCTGCTGTCGGCCATGGCACTGGTCTGGGTGGCGGATATTGCCGCCTATTTCTGCGGCCGCGCCTTCGGCAAGCGCAAGCTGGCACCTTCGATCAGCCCGGGCAAGAGCTGGGCGGGTGCCATCGGCGGTGCGCTGTTCGTGCAGCTGTTTGCCTTGTCGTGCGCCTTGTTCACTACGCCGGAACAGACGGTCTATGCCGATCTGGCCGCGCGCAGCCATCTCGTCATAATGCTGCTGGCCGTGCTGCTGCTGACCGTGATGAGCGTGACCGGTGATCTGGTCGAGTCCCTGATCAAGCGCAGTGCCGGCTTGAAAGACAGCAGCCAGTTGCTGCCCGGCCATGGAGGCGTATTGGATCGCATCGATGCCTTGCTGCCGGTCATGCCGATCACGCTGGCGCTGCTGCTCTGGCTTTCCTGATTTCTCGAGTTGCGCATGAATGCTTCTTCCTCTTCCCGCCTGCAGGTGACGGTACTGGGCGCCACGGGCTCGATCGGCACCAGTACGCTGGACGTGATCATGCGTCATCCGGAGCTGTACCAGGTGTTTGCGCTGAGTGCGGCGACCCAGGTCGACAAGATGCTGGCGCTGTGCCGCACACACCAGCCGCGCTATGCCGTGATGGCGTCCGAATCGCACGCGCAGACACTGCGCCAGGCCTGCCGTGAAGCTGGCCTGAAGACCGAAGTGCTCGCGGGTGAGCGGGGTCTGGTCGATATATCCTGCCACCCTGAAGTCGATGCCGTGATGGCGGCCATTGTGGGTGCGGCCGGGCTGGCGCCCTGTCTGGCCGCTGCGCGCGCTGGCAAGCGCCTGATGCTGGCCAACAAGGAAGCGCTGGTCGTGGGTGGTCAGGTGTTCCTGGATGCGGTGAAGCAGGGCGGTGCCACGCTGCTGCCGGTCGATAGCGAACATTCCGCCATTTTCCAGTCCTTGCCCGAAGACCCGGCCAGCTGGTCGCAGCGCGTTGACAAGATCATCCTGACGGCATCCGGTGGCCCGTTCCGCACCGCCGATCCGGCCAGCCTGTGCCAGATGACGCCGGAACAGGCCTGCGCCCACCCTAACTGGAGCATGGGACGCAAGATTTCGGTCGATTCCGCCACCATGATGAACAAGGCGCTCGAGGTGATCGAGGCGCACTACCTGTTCGGCATGCCGCCGGAGCGCATGGGCGTGGTGATCCATCCGCAGAGCATCATCCATTCCATGGTGCAGTTCCACGATGCCTCCATCGTGGCGCAAATGGGCACGCCCGACATGCGCGTGCCGATTGCCTATGCGCTGTCTTGGCCGCAGCGCATTGCCAGTGGTGCCGCCACGCTGGATTTTGCCAATCTAAGCGCGATGACCTTCGAGTCGGTCGATGCCCATGGCCACCCGGAGCGCTTCCCGGCCTTGCCGCTGGTCTGGCAGGTGCTGCGCGCCCAGCCCGGCAGCACGGCAGTGCTCAATGCCGCCAACGAAGTGGCGGTGGCCAGTTTCCTGGACGGTCGCATCCGCTTTGACCAGATCCACCAGGTCAATGCCGATACCCTGCAGCAGAGCCATTTTGCCAGCCCGCATTCCCTGGAGGACCTGCTGGAGCTGGATCGCTCGAGCCGCGCGAAGGCACAAGCCCTGGTCGAGGCGCTGCAGCCATGACCACGCTGCTGGCTTTCCTGGTCACGCTGGGAGTGCTGATCACCATCCACGAGTATGGCCACTATCGCGTGGCACGCGCCTGCGGCGTCAAGGTACTCAAGTTTTCTGTCGGTTTCGGCAAGACCATCTGGAGCCGTACCGACAAGCACGGCACTGAATTTGCCGTGTCCTGGCTGCCCCTGGGCGGTTATGTGCGCATGCTGGATGAGCGCGAAGCGCCGGTGCCATACGAGTTGCGCTCGCAAGCCTTCAATACCCAGCCGGTCAGCCGGCGCATGGCGATCGTCGCTGCCGGACCGGCGGCGAACCTGCTGCTGGCAGCGCTGCTCTATGCCGGTATCGCCTGGCATGGCATGCAGGAGTTCAGTCCGGTGATCGCGCAGCCAGGCGCTGGCAGCATTGCCGAACAGGCAGGGCTGCGCAGTGGCCAGGAAATCGTATCGGCACAGGTCGGTGATGCGGCCGAGGCCGAGCCGGTGCTGTCCCTGCAACGCCTGCAATGGACCGTGCTGCAGGCGGCCATGGATGAGCAGGACCTGCGCCTGCAGGTGCGTGAGGCGCAGGACAGCGCGACACGCGAGTTGGTGCTGCCCCTGGCCGAAGCAGGTCTGGGCAAGGCCAACCCGGAAGACTTGCAGCGTATTGGCCTGGGCGCCCCCTGGATGGCGCCGGTCGTGGGTGAGATCGTGCCCGGCAAGGCAGCGGAAAGCGCCGGCCTGCGGCAGGGTGACACCGTGCTGGCGGTAGACGGGGCGCGTATCCTGGACGCCGTGCAGCTGCGCATGCTGATTCGCGCCAATGGCGATGGCCAGCTCCAGCATTGGCAGGTGCGCCGTGACGGCCAGTTGCTGGATCTGGAGCTGACGCCCGAGAGTAGGCAAGAGGGCGAACAGCGCGTTGGCCTGGTCGGTGCCTATCTGGGAACACCGCCGGCCATGACCACGATCCGTCTCGGCCCGCTGGAAGGATTGGCCTATGGCCTGCAGCGCACCTGGGAGGTGTCGTTGTTCAGTCTGCGCATGATGGGCCGCATGATCACCGGCCAGGCTTCCTTGCAGAATATCAGCGGCCCGCTGAGCATTGCCGAATTTGCCGGGCGATCGGCACAAGCCGGCATCACCAGTTTCCTGGGTTTTCTGGCGCTGGTCAGTGTCAGCCTGGGGGTACTCAATTTGTTGCCAGTCCCGATGCTGGATGGCGGACACCTGATGTATTATCTCTGGGAATCTGTCACCGGCAAGCCGGTGTCCGAGGCGTGGGCGATGCGCCTGCAACAACTGGGCATGCTGTTGCTCCTCGGCCTGATGGGCCTGGCCCTGTTCAATGATCTGTCCCGCTGGACTGCCGGAGGCTGAGCCCTGGCCAGCAATGTAGTACCGTACCTGACGAATTCCATGAAGCGACACTCCCTTCCTTTCCGCCGCACGGCAGCCGCTGCCGTTGCCAGTCTCGCCTTTGTTTCCCATGCCGCCTGGGCGGTAGACCCGTTTGTCATCCAGGACATCAAGGTGCAAGGCCTGCAGCGTGTCGATGCCGGTACGGTGTTCTCCTCGATGCCGGTGCGTATCGGCGAATCTTATGATGATGACAAGGGTGCGGCCACCATCCGTTCGCTGTATCAGCTGGGCCTGTTCAACGACGTGCAGGTGCAGACGCAGGGCAGCGACGTGATCGTGGTGGTGACCGAACGACCCACCATCAACACCATTGACGTCAGCTCGGCCAAGCAGTTCGACAAGAACACCGTGCTCGGGGCGCTGGCAGCCAGCGGCTTTGCTTCCGGCCAGCCCTATAGCAAGGCGGTAGAAGACCAGGCGATCCAGGACCTGAAGCGCATGTACCTGAGCCGTGGCTACTACAACCTGGAAGTCGAAACCACCATGACGCCGCTGGAGCGCAACCAGGTCAACGTCACGCTGAGCGTGCAGGAAGGCCCTTCGGCGCGCATCGACAGCATCAACTTCGTCGGCAACGAGGTCTTCAGTGATTCCACCCTGAAAGGCCAGATGCAGCTGGATACCGGCAACTGGATGTCCTGGTACACCAAGTCCGACCGCTATGCGTCTGATCGCCTGAACCAGGACGTCGAGGCCGTCACGCGCTACTACAAGAACCGTGGCTACCTGGAATTCAAGGTCGATTCCACCCAGGTGGCCCTGACGCCCGACAAGACCGGCATCAACATCACCATGAACGTGACCGAAGGTCCGCGCTATGTGGTGTCCGGCGTGTCGCTGGCAGGTGATTATCTGCAGCGCGAAAATGAATTCCAGTCGCTGGTCAAGATCAAGCCGGGCGAAGCCTACAAGATCGACGATGTGGACGAGACCGTGCAGGCCATGGAAAACCACTTTGGCAACTACGGCTACGCCTTTGCCAAGGTCAATGCCGTGCCGCAGGTGGACCGCGAGCGCCAGCAGGTGGCCCTGATCATGGAGGCCACACCCAGCGATCGCGCCTATGTGCGCAACATCAACATCTCCGGCAACGCACGTACGCGTGACGAGGTGATCCGCCGAGAGCTGCGTCAGTACGAATCGTCCTGGTACAGCTCCGACAAGATCCAGACCTCGCGCGCTCGCGTGGACCGTCTGGGTTACTTCACTGACGTGCAGGTCAGCACCCAGCCGGTACCGGGTACCAGTGACCAGGCCGACATCAACCTGAACGTCAAGGAAGCGCATACCGGTTCGCTGCAGCTGGGACTGGGCTATTCCACCTCGGACAGCGTTTCCTTCCTGGTCGGCGTGTCGCAGGACAACATCTTCGGTTCCGGCCAGTCGCTGGGTTTCGAGGCGTCCAACAGCGAATACAACCGCACCTTCTCACTGCGCTCTACTGATCCCTATTTCACCAAGGACGGCATTTCCCGCACCTTTGGCCTGAGCTACAGCGATATCGAGCCGTACGAGTCCCAGAGCGGTAACTACTACGACTACAAGATGCAGCACATGAGCGCCAACATGAACTTTGGCGTTCCGTTTACCGAAAACGACACGGTGTACTTTGGTGCCGGCTTCGAGCAGTACAAGGTCAAGCAGCAGAACCGCGAGCTGCCCAAGGAATACCAGGACTTCCAGAAGGAATACGGCGGCAACTCGGCCTATGGCATTCCGTTGACGGTGGGCTGGTCGCGTGACCGTCGCGACAGCGCACTGGCACCATCTTCCGGCAGCTACCACCGCCTGTTTGGTGCCGTCAGCCCGGCAGGTGACATGAAGTACGCGCTGGCGACCTATCGCTACCAGTATTTCTACCCGCTGTCCAAGAAGTACACCTTCGCCCTGAATACCGATCTGGCCTATGGCAAGAGCCTGGGTGGCAAGAGCTTCCCGATCTTCAAGAACTTCTATTCGGGCGGCCTGAGTTCTGTGCGCGGCTTCGAACAAAGCTCGCTGGGTCCCAAGAACGTGGACCTCGACGGTGATACCTATTCCGTGGGCGGCTCCAAGAAGTTCAACGTGAACATGGAAGTGGTGGCACCGTTCCCGGGCGCCGGTACCGACAAGACGCTGCGCATGTTCGGCTTCATGGACGTGGGTAACGTCTATGCGGATGACAGCTCCGTCTACGACCTGCCGCAGAACAAGGATGCCAAGAGCCTGCGCGCTTCTGCCGGTGTCGGTATCCGCTGGATCTCGCCGATGGGCCCGCTGAGCCTGGCGTTTGGCTGGCCGGTCAAGAAGTACGACGGTGATAAACTCGAGAAAGTCCAATTCCAGATCGGTACGCAATTCTGATGAACAAGATCCGCCCATTTATCAAGCATGCAGCGGGTGCGCTGCTGGCCTGTGCCGCGGTAGTCGCACCGCTGGCAGCGCAGTCCCAGACTGCCGTGGCGACGACACTGTCGGCACAGCCGCTGACGGGCCGCATCGGCTTCGTGAATACCGATCGCCTGTTCAGCGAGACGCGCGCGGCGGTGGATTCGCAGAACAAGCTCAAGCGCGAGTTTTCTTCGCGTGAGCAGCAGCTGTCCAGGCTGGGTGAGCGCATGCAGAAGGCGATCAACCAGTTCGAGCGCGAGCATGCCAACCTGTCCGAATCGCAGTTGAACGAACGTCGCCGTGAGCTCACGGCCATGGACAGCGAGTTCCAGCAGAAGCGCCAGGAATTCCAGGAAGACCTGAACAACCGCAAGGCCGAGGAAATGCAGGCCCTGCTGGAGCGTGCCAACCGCGCCGTGATCCGTATCGCGACGCAGGAAGGCTACGATGTGATCCTGCAGGAAGTGGTATTCATCAAGCCGCAACTGAACATCACCGACAAGGTGATTGCCGAACTCGACGCAGGTCGATGAATGGGCCGCTGCTGGCTCCCGACAGGGCACCAGCAGGTGCCCTTTTTTGTTTGAAAGGCGAACATATGGACAAGCAGGTGACAGTGGCGCAGATCGTGGAGGCGCTGCAATCCCATGGTGGTGAACTGCACGGTGATGGCACGATCTGCGTCCAGGGTCTGGCAGCGCTGGAGCATGCCCAGCCCGGCAGCCTGAGCTTTGTCAACGGTCCGCGTTATGCCGCCCAGATGGAGCAGTCGCAGGCGTCCTGCCTGATCGTGCCGCCTGCCATGCTCGAGGCCGCGCGCCGTGAGGGCAGGGCGTGCATCGTCACTGCCAACCCGTACGCCTACTATGCGCGTGTCACGCAGTGGTGGAAGCAGCACATGCTGCCGCAGCCTGACTACCGCATCCATCCTTCGGCGGTGGTACATCCCGAAGCTGATGTCCATCCGGATGCCATCATCGGCCCGTTGTGTGTGGTCGAGCGCGGTGCCCGTGTTGGTGCCGGCAGCTGGCTCAAGTCGCGCGTCACGCTCAGCGAAGGCTGCTCGGTCGGTGCACGCTGCATCCTGCATCCCGGCGTGGTGATTGGCGCTGACGGTTTCGGCTTTGCCCACGAGAATGGCGAATGGGTCAAGATCGAGCAGCTGGGCGCGGTACGCATCGAGGACGATGTGGAAATCGGCGCCAACACCTGTATCGACCGTGGCGCCTTGGATGACACCGTGATCGGCAAGGGCGTCAAGATGGACGACCTGATCATGATTGCGCACAACGTGCAGATCGGCGAGCATACGGCCATGGCCGCCAACACCGGTGTGGCCGGCAGCGCCCGCATTGGTGCGCACTGCACGATTGGCGGTGCCGCCAATATTGCCGGCCACCTGACGATTGCCGATGGCATCCATATCACCGCCACTTCCATGGTCACGCGCTCGCTGCGCAAGCAGGGCGCCTATACCGGATTCTTCCCGCTGGACGATAATGCGACCTGGGAGAAGAATGCCGCAGCTGTCAAGAGCCTGCACAAGCTGCGCGATCGCGTACGCGCACTCGAACAACAACTTTCTGAAAACAAGACACAACCATGACTGCTGCCTCCATCGATATCCACCAGATCATCAAGCGCCTGCCCCACCGTTACCCGATCCTGCTGGTGGATCGCGTGCTGGAGGTGGAAGGTTCGACGCGCATCAAGGCGATCAAGAACGTCACCATCAACGAACCGTTCTTTACCGGCCACTTCCCGAACCGTCCGGTCATGCCGGGCGTGCTGATCCTGGAAGCGATGGCACAGGCCTCGGCGCTGCTGCTGCTGCCGCCGGACAGCAACAAGCTGGATCCGGACGTGGTCTACTACTTTGTCGGTATCGACAATGCCCGTTTCAAGCGGCCGGTCGAGCCGGGTGACCAGTTGGTCATGGAGTGCACTGCCGAGCGCTCGCGCGGCGGCATCTACAAGTTCCACGCCGTCGCGCGTGTCGATGGTGAACTTGCCTGCGAAGCCGACCTGATGTGTACGGTGCGCCGTATCGAAGCCTGATTCCTGGAGACACCATGGCACTGATCCATCCTACCGCCCTGATCGATCCCGCTGCGCAACTGGCCGCCGATGTCGAGGTGGGTCCGTTTGCCACGGTGGGTCCGCATGTGCAGATTGGTGCCCGTAGCCGCATTGGTGCCCATTGCGTGATCGACGGTCACACCACGATTGGTGAAGACAACGTCTTCCATCCGCACAGCACGATTGGCGGCCCGCCGCAGGACAAGAAATACGCCGGCGAACCGACGCGCTTGGAGATTGGCCACCGCAACACGGTGCGTGAGTACTGCACCTTCAACACCGGCACGGCGCAGGATGCCGGCGTGACCCGCATCGGCGATGACAACTGGATCATGGCCTATGTGCATATCGCGCACGATGTGCAGCTGGCCAATAAGACCATTCTGGCCAACAACGCCACGCTGGCCGGCCACGTGCATGTGGGCGACTGGGTCATCATCGGCGGCCTGACCGGCGTGCACCAGTTCGTCAAGATCGGCGCACACGCCATGATCGGTTTTGCCTCGGCGATCAACCAGGATGTGCCACCCTTCATCATGGCCGATGGCAATCCGCCCTCGGCGCGCGGCTTCAATATTGAAGGCCTGCGTCGTCGCGGCTTCGGCCCGGAACGCATTGCCGCGGTCAAGGCCATGTACCGCCAGATCTATCGCAACGGCCTGACGCTGGAACAGGCGCGTGACGCCATTGATGCGCTGGCGGCTGAACACCCCGAAGCGCGCGAAGACGTGGAGATGATGCAGGCCTTTCTGCAAGGCTCCACGCGCGGCATCACGCGCTGATTCCGGCAGCTGGAGCACGAGCGGATGGCGGGCGATTCCCTGCGCATGGCCATGGTGGCTGGCGAAGCATCCGGCGACTTGCTCGCCGGTCTGCTGCTGGAAGGTGCGCGCCAGCGCTGGCCGCAGCTGCAATCCGATGGCATTGGCGGCCCGCGCATGCAGGAGCAGGGTTTTGTCGCGCACTGGCCGAGCGAGGCGCTGGCCGTGCACGGCTACAGCCTGGAAGTGCTGAGCAAGGTTTACGGCATCTGGAAAATCCGCAATCAGCTGCGTGAACGCCTGCTTCGCGATCGGCCCGATGTGTTTGTCGGCGTGGATGCGCCTGATTTCAATCTGGGTCTGGAGCAAGCCCTGCGCGAGAAGGGCGTACCGACCGTGCACTTTGTCTGCCCCTCGATCTGGGCCTGGCGCGCCGAGCGTGTACACCAGATCCGGCGCAGCGCCGATCATGTGCTGTGCCTGTTTCCGTTCGAGCCGGAGCTGTTGCAGCAGCATGGCATTCCGAGTACCTATGTCGGCCATCCGCTGGCCGCGGTGCTGCCGCTGGAACCGGATCGTATCGCGGCACGCCAGGCGCTGGGCCTGCCCGAGGCGGGCGAAGTGGTGGCGCTGCTGCCTGGCAGTCGCGGTTCCGAAGTGCGCCATCTGGCGCCACGCTTTCTGCAGGCGGCGCGCCTGCTGCTGGAGCAGCGTCCGGGCCTGCGCTGCATCCTGCCGGCGGTGCCGGCGCAATACGAGCGGCTGCAACAGCAGATCGCCCAGGCTGGCCTGGCCGGCAAGATCCAGCTGCTACAGGGACAATCGCATGCGGCACTGGCGGCCTGTGATGTCACCTTGATCGCCAGCGGTACCGCCACGCTGGAGGCTGCGTTGTTCAAGCGCCCGATGGTGATTTCCTATGCCATGGCTGACTGGTCCTACCGGCTGATGCAGCGCAAGCAGCTGCAGCCCTGGGTGGGACTGCCCAACATCCTGTGCCAGGACTTTGTCGTGCCGGAAATCCTGCAGGACCAGGCCACGCCGCAGGCACTGGCTGCTGCCGTGACCGACTGGCTGGATCAGCCGGCGCGTGTTGCCGCGCTACAGCAGCGCTTTACCGATCTCCATCTTCTGCTGCGCCGTGATACGGCTGCACTTGCCACCGATGCCATCGCCCAGGTCCTTGCACGCTGAACAGGCTTCCTTGCCCTGGGACAGTCCGGGATTGCTGGCTGGCGTTGACGAGGCCGGCCGTGGCCCGCTGGCCGGCCCGGTGGTGGCGGCGGCCGTGATCCTGGACGAGCGCCAGCCGATTGCCGGTCTGGCTGATTCCAAGAAGCTGACGGCGCGTCGCCGTGAATTGGTGTACGAGGAGATCCTGGCCAAGGCCTTGTGCTGCAGCATCGCCCAGGCCAGCGTGGAGGAAATCGATCAACTCAATATCCTGCACGCCACCATGCTGGCGATGCGCCGGGCCGTGGAAGGCTTGCGGCTGAAGCCAGCCAAGGTGCTGGTCGATGGCAATCGCCTGCCGACGCTGCAGGTGCGCGCCGAAGCCATCGTGCAAGGCGATGCCAAGGTGGCCGCGATTTCTGCCGCCTCGATCCTGGCCAAGGTCACGCGTGACCGCTGGTGCCTGGAGGTGGATGCCAGCTATCCCGGCTACGGTTTTGCCCGCCACAAGGGCTATGGCACGGCCGAGCACCTGCAGGCGCTGCGCAGCCTGGGTGCCACGATGCAGCATCGTCGCAGCTTCGCGCCTGTGGCGCAGGCCTTGCTGCGCGCAGACTGTGGGCAGAGCGCATGAGCAGTCCGCTGAAGCCGGTCTTCATTGCCAGCCGTGATAACGCGCTGGCCAAGCTGTTGCGCAAGCTGGCGCAGGATCCGGGTGCCTACCGACGCCAGGGCCAGATCTGGGTCGAAGGCGATCACCTCTGCCGCGCCGCCCTGGAGCGCGGGGTGCGACCACAATGGGCGGTCATCAGTGAACGCGCCTGGGGGCAGGTTCCGGCCAGCTGGTATGCCGGTGCCGAACGTCTGGCGGTGCTTGATGATGCGCTGTTTGTCCAGGCCAGCACGCTGGAATCGCCGGCTAGCATGGGCTTCCTGCTGCCGTGGTCGGATCAGCAGGCAGTGTTGCAGCCGCAGCAGGACAGCATCGTGCTGGACCGGGTACAGGATGCCGGCAATGTCGGTTCCATCTTGCGTACTGCCAGTGCCATGGGCTTTCGCCAGATACTGGCACTCAAGGGCACGGCCGCGCTGTGGTCGCCCAAGGTGCTGCGTGCCGGCATGGGGGCCCACTTTGGCCTGCAGCTGCATGAAGGCCTGTCGCTGGATGACCTTGACGCGTTGCAGGTACCGCTGCTGGTCACCCATTTGCAAGGCGCACAACTGCTGCATGAGGCAGCGTTGCCGCGCCCATGCGCCTGGGTCATGGGGCATGAAGGGCAGGGCGTGCAGCAGGGCCTGGTTGATCGTGCCAGCCTGCTGTTGCGTATTGCCCAGCCGGGCGGCGAAGAGTCGCTCAACGTGGCGAGTGCTGCCGCCATCTGCCTTTACGCCAGTTCCATTGCACGCTGACCGGGTTTTCATCAGGGAAATCCATACGCTTGCAATGCTGCTCGGATATAATGAGGGGCTTCACAGCACACCCGGCGCCTGCCGCGATTCAAGTTCTCATGCTAATTCGGTGCTGAGCCATGCACCCTCTACCCAGGGCATGGTGGTTCTTGCGTCTGCCTGGCGACCGTCCATTTTGTCGACCCCGCATCCTCTTCTATCGGAGAACCACGTGCTCTTGTCCCAGCAGGCACCCTTTCCCACCGCTATCCTCACCCTGGCCGACGGCTCGGTCTTCATTGGCCAGTCCATCGGTGCTGCCGGCATCACCACTGGCGAGGTGGTTTTCAACACCTCCATGACCGGTTACCAGGAAATCCTGACCGATGCCAGCTATGCCCGCCAGATCGTCACGCTGACCTATCCCCACATTGGCAACTACGGCACCAACCCGGAAGACGTCGAGTCGCGCGACCTGTTCGCCGCCGGCCTGGTGATCCGTGACCTGCCGCTGGTCGCCTCCAACTTCCGCAGCACCGCTACCCTGCAGGAATACCTGCAGAGCCACGACACGGTGGCCATTGCCGGTATCGATACGCGCCGCCTGACGCGCCACCTGCGTGACCACGGATCGCAGAACGGCTGCATCATGGCGCTCGACAGTGCGCGCGAGCCGACGCAGCAGGAAATCGACCAGGCCATCGCCGCTGCCAAGGCTGCACCGTCCATGGCTGGCCAGGATCTGGCCCAGGTGGTGACCTGCACCCAGCCCTACACCTGGACCCAGACCGAGTGGGTGCTGGGCGAGGGTTACGGCAACCTGGAAGAACCCGAGTTCCATGTCGTCGCCTATGACTATGGCGTCAAGCACAACATCCTGCGCATGCTGGCCGGCCTTGGCTGCAAGCTGACCGTGGTGCCGGCGCAGACACCGGCGGCCGAGGTGCTGGCGATGAACCCGGACGGCGTGTTCCTGAGCAACGGCCCTGGCGATCCGCAGCCTTGCGATTACGCCATCAAGGCGATCAGCGAGATCGTTGACAGTGGCAAGCCGACCTTCGGCATCTGCCTGGGCCACCAGCTGCTGGCACTGGCCAGCGGTGCCACGACCTACAAGATGAAGTTTGGCCACCACGGTGGCAACCATCCGGTCAAGGACCTGGACAACGGTCGCGTCAGCATCACCAGCCAGAACCATGGCTTTGCCGTGGACGGCGACAACCTGCCGGCCAATCTGCGCGTCACGCACCAGAGCCTGTTCGATGGCACGCTGCAGGGTATTGCCCGCACCGACCAGCCGGCCTTCAGCTTCCAGGGCCACCCGGAAGCCTCCTGCGGCCCGCACGACATCGACTACCTGTTCGATCGCTTCATCCAGCTGATGCGCGAAGCCAAGGCCTGATTACGCCAGCGCTGCCCGCGTGCGCCCACAAGGCGCGGCGGGCATCCACAGAACGCACTTCATTCGAAATACCATGCCAAAACGTTCAGACATCAAGAGCATTCTCATCATCGGTGCCGGCCCCATCATCATCGGCCAGGCCTGTGAATTCGACTATTCCGGCGTGCAGGCCTGCAAGGCGCTGCGCGACGAGGGTTACAAGGTCATCCTGATCAACAGCAACCCGGCCACGATCATGACCGACCCGGCCACGGCCGATGTCACCTACATCGAGCCGATCAACTGGAAGACGGTCGAGAAGATCATCGCCAAGGAGCGCCCCGACGCGATCCTGCCGACCATGGGTGGCCAGACCGCGCTGAACTGCGCGCTGGACCTGTGGCGCAACGGCGTGCTCAACAAGTACCGCGTCGAGTTGATCGGCGCATCGCCCGAAGCCATCGACAAGGCCGAGGATCGCCAGAAGTTCAAGGACGCCATGACCCGCATCGGTCTGGGTTCGGCCCGTTCCGGCATCGCCCACACCATGGCCGAAGCCTGGGACGTGCAAAAGAGTGTCGGCTTCCCGACCATCATTCGCCCGAGCTTCACGCTGGGTGGTACTGGTGGCGGCATCGCCTATAACGCGGAAGAGTTCGAGACCATCTGCAAGCGCGGCCTGGAAGCTTCCCCGACCAACGAGCTGCTGATCGAGGAATCGTTGCTGGGCTGGAAAGAGTACGAGATGGAAGTGGTGCGCGACAAGGCGGACAACTGCATCATCGTCTGCTCGATCGAGAACTTGGACCCGATGGGCGTGCACACTGGTGACTCGATCACCGTGGCACCGGCACAGACGCTGACCGACAAGGAATACCAGCTGATGCGCAACGCCTCGCTCGCCGTGCTGCGCGAGATTGGCGTCGATACCGGCGGTTCCAACGTGCAGTTCGCGGTCAACCCGAAGGATGGCCGCATGATCGTGATCGAGATGAACCCGCGTGTGTCGCGTTCCTCGGCACTGGCTTCCAAGGCGACCGGCTTCCCGATCGCCAAGATTGCCGCCAAGCTGGCTGTGGGTTACACGCTGGACGAGCTGCGCAACGAGATTACTGGCGGCGCCACGCCGGCCAGCTTCGAGCCGACGATTGACTACGTGGTCACCAAGATCCCGCGTTTTGCTTTCGAGAAATTCCCGGCTGCCGATAACCGCCTGACCACGCAGATGAAGTCCGTGGGCGAAGTGATGGCCATCGGCCGCACCTTCCAGGAGTCGTTCCAGAAAGCCCTGCGTGGCCTGGAAGTCGGCGTTGACGGCATGAACGAAAAGACCCAGGACCGCGAGATCCTGGAAAAGGAACTGGGCGAGCCCGGTCCCGAGCGCATCTGGTACGTGGGCGATGCCTTTGCCGCCGGCTGGACCGTGGAAGAAGTGCACCAGCTGACCAAGATCGATGTCTGGTTCCTGGTGCAGATCGAGGAAATCGTCAAGATCGAACTGGCGATTGACAAGCTCTACGAAGAAAAGGGCGAAGCCGCGCTGGCCGCCATTGGTGCCGACACGTTCCGCATGCTCAAGCAGAAGGGCTTCAGCGACCGCCGTCTGGCCAAGCTGCTGCACACCACCGACAAGGCGGTGCGCGAAGCGCGCCAGGCACTGAACGTGCGCCCGGTCTACAAGCGCGTGGACACCTGCGCCGCCGAGTTTGCCACCGATACTGCCTACATGTACTCCACCTACGAGGAAGAGTGCGAGGCCGAGCCCACCAGCAACAAGAAGATCATGGTGCTGGGCGGTGGCCCCAACCGCATCGGCCAGGGCATCGAGTT
>JAAYCV010000085.1 GCA_012729605.1 Ramlibacter sp.
CCGAGGGCATCGCGCAGCGCATCTCCAAGGGCGACGTGCCCGAGTCGCTGAAGGACAAGCGCCTCGTCTCGCTCGATTTGGCGAGCATGGTCGCCGGCGCCAAGTTCCGCGGCGAGTTCGAGGAGCGCCTGAAGGGCGTGCTCAACGACCTGTCCCGGAACGAAGGCCAGATCATCCTGTTCATCGACGAGATCCACACCATGGTCGGTGCCGGCAAGGCCGATGGCGCCATGGACGCGGGCAACATGCTCAAGCCGGCGCTGGCACGCGGCGAGCTGCACTGCGTGGGCGCGACCACACTGGACGAATACCGCAAGTACATCGAGAAGGATGCCGCGCTGGAGCGCCGCTTCCAGAAGGTGCTGGTGGGCGAGCCGACGGTGGAAGACACGATTGCGATCCTGCGCGGCCTGCAGGAAAAGTACGAGGTACACCACGGTGTCGAGATCACCGACCCGGCCATCGTGGCTGCTGCCGAGCTGAGCCACCGCTATATCACCGACCGCTTCCTGCCGGACAAGGCGATCGACCTGATCGACGAGGCCGCGGCGCGCATCAAGCTGGAAATCGACTCCAAGCCGGAGGTGATGGACAAGCTGGACCGCCGCCTGATCCAGCTGCAGATCGAGCGCGAGGCGCTGAAGAAGGAAACCGACGAGGCCTCGCAAAAGCACCTGGAGCTGATCGAGGACGAGATCCTGAGCCTGCAGAAGGAATACGCTGATCTGGACGAGATCTGGAAGAGCGAAAAGGCCGCCGCGCAGGGCAGCCAGCAGGTGCGCGAGGAGCTGGATAAGCTCAAGTTCCAGATCGAGGAGTTCACCCGCAAGGGCGATTTCAACAAGGTGGCCGAGCTGCAATACGGCAAGCTGCCCGAACTGGAAAAGCGCCTGAAGGAAGCCCAGGACAAGGAAACCGCTGCCGATGGCAACAGCAAGGGCAACCAGCTGCTGCGCACGCAGGTGGGCGCGGAAGAAATCGCCGAGGTGGTGAGCCGCGCGACCGGCATTCCGGTGGCCAAGATGATGCAGGGCGAGCGTGACAAGCTGCTGCAGATGGAAAGCAAGCTGCACGAGCGCGTGGTCGGTCAGGAAGAGGCGATCAGCGCCGTGGCCAACGCCATCCGCCGCTCACGTTCCGGCCTGTCCGATCCAAACCGTCCGACTGGCTCCTTCCTGTTCCTCGGCCCGACCGGCGTCGGCAAGACCGAGCTGACCAAGGCGCTGGCCGGTTTCCTGTTCGATTCCGAAGAGCACCTGATCCGCATCGACATGAGCGAGTTCATGGAGAAGCACTCGGTGGCCCGCCTGATCGGTGCGCCTCCGGGCTATGTGGGCTATGACGAGGGCGGTTACCTGACCGAGGCGGTACGCCGCAAGCCCTATAGCGTGATCCTGTTCGACGAGATCGAGAAGGCGCACCCGGACGTGTTCAACGTGCTGCTGCAGGTGCTGGACGATGGCCGTTTGACCGATGGTCAGGGCCGTACCGTGGACTTCAAGAACACGGTGATCGTGATGACCAGCAACATCGGATCGCCGATCATCCAGGCGATGGTGGGCTCCGAGCAGCAGGAGATCAAGGACGCGGTCTGGGACGAGCTGAAGACGCATTTCCGGCCCGAGTTCCTGAACCGGATCGACGAGATCGTGGTGTTCCACGGCCTGGATGCCGCGCACATTGCCGAGATCGCCAAGATCCAGTTGCAGGTGCTGCAATCGCGCCTGGCCAAGCTGGAGCTGTCGCTCGACGTCACGCCGGCGGCGTTGGAAGAACTGGCCAAGGTCGGTTTCGACCCGGTGTTTGGTGCGCGCCCGCTCAAGCGTGCGTTGCAGCAGCGCATCGAGAACCCGCTGTCGCGCCAGCTGATCGAGGGCGTGTTCCCGCCCAAGAGCGTGATCCACGTGACGGTGGATCCGGTGCTGGCACCAGGCGAGTTCCAGTTCTCCGCCGGACCTGCTGCAGCCTGATGACCTGCTGCCCCGCAAGGGGCGGCTGGCAGCAGAAGCCGGAAAGCAGAAAGCCGACTCAACGAGTCGGCTTTCTTGCGTGGGCAGGCTGAAGATTACTTCAGGTGCTTGCCGATCAGGCCAGCCATTTCAAACATGGTGACCTGTTCCTTGCCGAATACCTTGGCCAGCTTGGCATCGGCGTTGATGTTGCGCTTGTTGGCGGGATCCTGCAGGTTGTTGGCCTTGATGTAGTCCCACAGCTTCTTGATCACCTCGGTGCGGGGCAGGGGATCCTTGCCCACCACGGCAGCCAGTTCAGCGCTGGGGGTCAGCGGCTTCATGAAAGCGGCGTTGGGAGTGCGTTTCTTGGGAGCTTCAGATTTGGTTGCCATGTGTTGTGTTTCCTTGCGATAGGGTGTCAGGACGGATGGAAAACCCGGCCTGGGCGGCTTCCCTGCCTATGGTGCAGGGTTGATGCCTGATTTATAGCAGTTTTTTGCCCATGCACGCTATCGGTCAGAACAAGGATTGTGGTTTGCGGTCGTATTTGGCATGTAGCACCGGGCTGGCAGGCCGTTATCATGGCGGAACAGGCGGCCTGGAGCAGGCTGCCGCCCCCATGTCCGGAGATTGTTGATGAGCGAGACCAAGCCTTTTTCTACCTGTGACCAGTGCGATCCGCACCGTGATGGGGTGCCGACCGGCTTTGCCGTGCTGCCGCCGCTGTTCCGTGACTTTGGCGCGCTGAAGCGTTTCAGCGGCCAGGTGGTGACGGTGAAGTGTCATGAAGACAATACCAGCGTGCGCGCCACGCTGGAAACGCCTGGTGAGGGCCGGGTGCTGGTGGTAGCCGGTGGCGGTTCGCTGCGCACGGCGCTGGTGGGCGGCAATATCGGCGTGCTGGC
>JAAYCV010000086.1 GCA_012729605.1 Ramlibacter sp.
AGTATCTGGGACGTCCAGGTCCGGTCGTATCTGCATGTGCAGATGGTGCTGACCGGCATTGAGTACTGCGGCGGTGCCTGGTGCGCGCAGAAGTGGACTGTGGACCTGCGCTGAATCAAGTCTCGCCAGCCTGCAATATAATGGCCGGCTACACCGCGCAAGTGGGGCAGGGCGTTCCGGCATATGCCATTACGCGCAGATTACGCGATTTCACGCCAAGCCGTTGATTTCACAGCAATCACGAACCTCCCCCCGCGCACCAGAGTTTTCAAGTTTGCAGGCCGGCCTCCGCTGCCGCTGCCTGCCTTCTATCCAGCAAAGGAAATATCCATGTCCGTGAATGTCGAAACCCTCGAGAAGCTCGAGCGCAAGATCACCCTGTCCCTGCCCGTGAAAGACGTGCAGGACGAAGTCACCAAGCGCCTGCAGCGCCTGGCTCGCACCGTGAAGATGGACGGCTTCCGTCCGGGCAAGGTGCCGGTCAGCGTGGTGGCCAACCAGTACGGCCCGGCCGTGCAGTATGAAGTGATCAACGACAAGGTCGGCCAGGCGTTCTACCAGGCCGCCAATGAAGCCGAACTGCGCGTGGCTGGCCAGCCGGCCATCAGCGAGAAGGATGGCGCTGCCGAAGGCGAGATGCTGTTCGAGGCCGTGTTCGAAGTGTTCCCCGAAGTCAAGATCAACGACCTGACGGCTACCGAAGTCGAGAAGATCGCTGCCGAAGTGGACGACGAAGCTATCGACCGCACCATCGACATCCTGCGCAAGCAGCGTCGCACCTTTGCCCAGCGTGGCAAGGACGAGCCGGCGGTGGACGGTGACCGCGTGACCGTGGACTTCGAAGGCAAGATCGACGGCGAACCCTTTGCCGGCGGCAAGGCCGAAGGCTTCCAGTACCTGGTCGGCGAAGGCCAGATGCTGGCTGAATTTGAAGACGCCGTGCGCGGCATGAAGATCGGCGAAAGCAAGACGTTCCCGCTGGCCTTCCCCGAGGACTACCATGGCAAGGAAGTGGCTGGCAAGACCGCCGACTTCCTGGTGACGGTGCAGAAGCTGGAAGCTGCCAACATGCCCGAAGTGAACGAAGAGTTTGCCAAGCAGCTGGGCGTGGGTGATGCGACCGTGGAAGGCCTGCGCGCCGACATCCGCAAGAACCTGGAGCGCGAAGTCAAGTACCGCCTGCTGGCCCGCAACAAGAACGCCGTGATGGACGCGCTGATCAACAGCGCCGAGCTGGACCTGCCCAAGGCCAGCATCCAGGCCGAAGTCAACGCCATGGCCCAGGCTGCGCGCCAGGACCTGGTGCAGCGTGGCATGAAGGATGCCGCCAACGCCGAACTGCCGGCCGAGCTGTTCCAGCCGCAAGCTGAGCGCCGCGTGCGTCTGGGCCTGATCGTGGCCGAACTGGTGCGTGCCGAGAACCTGATGGCCACGCCCGAGCAGATCAAGGCCTACATCGACGACCTGTCTGCCAGCTACGAGAAGCCGGAAGAAGTGGCCCGCTGGTACCTGAACGACCAGCAGCGCATGTCCGAGATCGAAGCCGTGGTGACGGAAGCCAACGTGACCGACTTCGTGCTGGGCAAGGCCAAGGTCAGCGACAAGAAGGTCAGCTTCCAGGAGCTGATGGACCAGCCGGTCTGAGACTGATGCCGTAACGGCCGGCAGTTCCGGCCGTACCGACAGGCCTGTGTGGTCAGACTCTTGCAGTCTGCCGCCCAGGCCTTATTTATTCAGCATCATTCCCGTCATAATGTATGACAGTCAGGCTGGTGCCAAGCCGGCCGGAAACCTTTGGAGCCCTACGCATGCAAACTTCGCGCAACAGTGCACTCGACGCCCAGGCCCTGGGCCTGATCCCCATGGTGGTGGAGCAATCCGGCCGTGGCGAGCGCTCCTATGACATCTATTCCCGCCTGCTGAAGGAGCGTGTGGTGTTCCTGGTCGGCCCGGTGAACGACCAGACCGCCAACCTGGTGGTAGCCCAGTTGCTGTTCCTGGAAAGCGAAAACCCGGACAAGGATATTTCCTTCTACATCAACTCGCCCGGTGGCTCGGTCAGCGCCGGCATGGCGATCTACGACACGATGAACTTCATCAAGCCCGATGTGTCCACGCTGTGCATGGGCATGGCGGCCAGCATGGGCGCCTTCCTGCTGTCGTCCGGCGCCAAGGGCAAGCGCTTCTGCCTGCCCAACTCGCGCGTCATGATCCACCAGCCGCTGGGTGGTGCCCAGGGCCAGGCCACGGACATCGAGATCCATGCGCGCGAGATCCTGCGTCTGCGCAAGGAGCTGAACCAGATCCTGGCCAACAACACCGGCCAGCCGCTGGAAAAGATCGAGCGCGATACCGAGCGTGACTACTTCATGGCCGCGCATGAGGCGCGTGACTACGGCCTGGTGGATCAGGTGATCCGCCAGCGCGGCGAAGTGGTCTGATTCTGCTGACCGCCGGGCCTGCTGGCCTGGCGGTTTCCTGTTTTTCCCCTGATATTTGCCAGCGGCCATGGCCGCATGGCCTGATTGCATGACAACCCAAAAAGACAAGCCCGGTACGACCACGCACTGCTCGTTCTGCGGCAAGAGCCAGGATGAGGTCAAGCAGATGGTATCGGGCAGCCATGGTGGCCGCTCCGTCTTCATCTGCAACGAGTGCATCGAACAGTGCACCGACATCCTGCAGGAAAGCGCGAGCCCGGACCAAGCTGCTCCGGTAGCGGATCGCCTGCCGACGCCGGCCGAACTCAAGGACAACCTCGACAACTACGTGATTGGCCAGGAAGCGGCCAAGCGCACGCTGTCGGTGGCGGTCTACAACCACTACAAGCGCCTGCGCTACCAGGAAAAGCAGGGCGCTACCGACCAGGTCGAACTGAGCAAGAGCAACATCCTGCTGATCGGCCCGACCGGTTCTGGCAAGACGCTGCTGGCGCAGACCATGGCGCGCATGCTGGACGTGCCTTTCGTCATGGCCGATGCCACCACGCTGACCGAAGCCGGCTACGTAGGCGAGGACGTCGAGAACATCATCACCAAGTTGCTGCAGAGCTGCGACTACGATGTCGAGCGTGCCCAGCGCGGCATCATCTACATTGACGAGATCGACAAGATTTCGCGCAAGTCCGACAACCCGTCCATCACGCGCGACGTGTCGGGCGAAGGTGTGCAGCAGGCGCTGCTGAAGCTGATCGAAGGCACGCGTGCCAGCATTCCGCCGCAGGGCGGCCGCAAGCACCCGAACCAGGATTTCCTGCAGGTCGATACCACCAACATGCTGTTCATCTGCGGCGGTGCCTTTGCCGGCCTGGAAAAGGTGATCGAGCGCCGTACCGAAGGCTCCGGCATCGGTTTTGGTGCCGAGGTGCGCAGCAAGGAAAACCGCAGCCTGACCGAGATGTTCCAGAGCATCGAGCCGGAAGACCTGATCAAGTACGGCCTGATTCCCGAGCTGATCGGCCGCCTGCCGGTGGTGACGGCGCTGGCCGAACTGGATGAAGCCGCGCTGGTGCAGATCCTGACGCAGCCGAAGAACGCGATCGTGAAGCAGTACAGCCAGCTGTTCCAGATGGAAGGCGTGGAGCTGGAGGTGAGCGAATCGGCGCTGAAGGCGATTGCGCAGAAGGCGATGGAGCGCAAGACCGGCGCCCGTGGCCTGCGCTCCATCATGGAGCAGGCGCTGCTGGACACCATGTTCGAACTGCCCGACCTCGACAACGTCGAGAAGGTGGTGGTGGACGACTCGGTGGTGGCCGAAGGCAAGCCTCCGATGCTGGTGTACCGCAAGGCCGAGAAGAAGGCCTCCTGAGGCTTTCAGGCCAGATGCCCGCCAGCCGGCGGGCTTTTTTTGCGCCAGGCGCAGGCTGCATGGATTCCATGCTTGAATATCCGTGCACAGCGCCCATAACTGGTAGCTGAACCTAGAATACGAGAGTACGCCTACATGACCGATTTTGCCTATCTGCCCCCCGAAAGCGTCGAGCTGCCCATGCTGCCGCTGCGCGATGTGGTGGTGTTTCCGCATATGGTGATCCCGCTGTTCGTGGGCCGCCCCAAGAGCATTGCGGCGCTGGAAACCGCGATGGAAGCGGATCGCACCGTGATGCTGGTGGCCCAGAAGTCGGCCGCCGACGATGAACCGACCATCGAGGACATGTTCGAGACCGGCTGCGTGGCCTCCATCCTGCAGTTGCTGAAGCTGCCCGACGGCACCGTCAAGGTGCTGGTGGAAGGCCGCCAGCGCGCACGCATCGAATCCGTGACCGAAGGCGACGAGTATTTCACCGCCAAGGTGCTGCCGGTGGCTGCCGATGAAACGCAAAAGCCGGCCACCGAGGAGGCTGGCCGTGAACAGGAGGCGCTGCGTCGCGCGCTGATGCAGTCCTTTGACCAGTTTGTGAAGCTCAACAAGAAGGTGCCGCAGGAGATCCTGACCTCCATCACCGGCATCGACGAAGTGGGCCGCCTGGCCGATACGATTGCCGCCCATTTGCCGCTGAGCCTGGAAAACAAGCAGCAGGTGCTGGATCAGGGCCCGGTGCAGCAGCGCCTGGAGTTCCTGTTTGCGCGCATCGAGCACGAGCTCGATATCCTGAACATGGACAAGCGCATCCGCGGCCGCGTCAAGCGCCAGATGGAAAAGAGCCAGCGCGACTTTTACCTGAACGAACAGGTCAAGGCGATCCAGAAGGAACTGGGCGATGGCGAAGAGGGCGCCGACCTGGAAGAGCTGGAAAAGAAGATCCGTGCCGCACGCATGCCCAAGGCTGCGCTGACCAAGGCCGAATCCGAACTGCGCAAGCTCAAGCTGATGTCGCCGATGTCGGCCGAGGCCGGCGTGGCGCGCAACTACCTGGATGTGCTGGTCAACCTGCCCTGGAGCAAGAAGACCCGCATCAAGACCAGCCTGGCCGAGGCGCAGCGCATCCTGGACGAAGACCACTACGGCCTGGAGCGCGTCAAGGAACGCATCGTCGAATACCTGGCGGTGCAGCAGCGCGTGGACAAGATCAAGGCACCGATCCTGTGCCTGGTGGGCCCGCCGGGCGTGGGCAAGACCTCGCTCGGACAATCGATTGCCAAGGCGACCGGCCGCAAGTATGTGCGCATGGCGCTGGGCGGCATGCGCGACGAGGCCGAGATCCGTGGCCACCGCCGTACCTATATCGGCGCGCTGCCGGGCAAGATCCTGCAGAACCTGACCAAGGCCGGCACGCGCAACCCGCTGTTCCTGCTGGACGAAATCGACAAGCTCGGCGCGGATTTCCGTGGTGATCCGTCGAGCGCGCTGCTGGAAGTGCTGGATCCGGAGCAGAACCACACCTTCAACGACCACTATGTCGAGCTGGATTTTGACCTGAGCGACGTGATGTTCGTGGCGACTTCCAACTCCATGAAGATCCCGGCTGCGCTGCTGGACCGCATGGAAGTGATCCGCCTGTCCGGCTATACCGAGGACGAGAAGGTCAATATCGCGCGCCGCTACCTGCTGCCCAAGCAGATGGAGAACAACGGCGTCAAGGACAGTGAGCTGGAAGTGGCTGACGAGGCCATCCGCGACATCGTGCGCTACTACACGCGTGAAGCCGGCGTGCGCGGCCTGGAACGCGAACTGGCCAAGATCTGCCGCAAGGTGGTGATGCAGGTGCAGCTCAAGCAGGTCGAGGGCAAGGTCACGGTCGATGGCGAGAAGCTGAACGACTACCTGGGCGTGCGCCGTCACCGCTTTGGTCGCGCGTCCGAAGCCAACAAGGTGGGTGAAGTGGTGGGCCTGGCCTGGACCGAGGTCGGTGGCGAACTGCTGACGATCGAGACCGCCATCATGCCGGGCAAGGGCGTGATCCAGCGTACCGGTTCGCTTGGCGACGTGATGAAGGAATCGGTGGAAGCGGCGCGTACCGTGGTGCGCAGCCGTGCCGGCCAGCTTGGCATTGCCGACGAGGCCTTCGAGAAGAAGGACATCCACATCCACGTGCCCGATGGCGCCACGCCCAAGGACGGTCCGAGCGCCGGTGCGGCGATGACGACTGCGCTGATTTCGGCGCTGACCGGCATCCCGGTGCGCAGCGATGTGGCCATGACCGGCGAGATCACGCTGCGTGGCGAGGTCACCATCATCGGCGGCCTGAAGGAAAAGCTGCTGGCGGCCCTGCGTGGCGGTATCCGCCAGGTCATCATCCCTGAGGAGAACGTGAAGGACCTGCAGGAAATTCCGGACAACGTGAAGCAAGGCCTGGAGATCACGCCGGTCAAGTGGATCGACCAGGTGCTGGCGATTGCGCTGGAGCGCCAGCCGGAGCCACTGCCCGGTGCCGAGCCGGCAGAAGGCCCGGATGCCGACGAGGAGCTGCCGGATGTGCCGGTGGCCAAGGCGAAGAAGCCGGTGCGCAGCAAGCGCCAGGCGACCAAGCACTAAGCAAAGGCCAAGGGCGCAAGCCCTGAAACCACAACGGGACTCCAGCGGAGTCCCTTTGTCATTGGAGCTGTCAAGCCGTCAGTGGTTCTGGCTGGCGCGTGCCAGGATCTGTCCGGCCAGCGCGATCACGGGCGGGTCTATCATCTTGCCGTCCACGGTAAAGGCACCGCTGCCTGCCGCCTGTTCCGCCGCCAGCACGCGTTGCGCCCAGTCGATTTCCTCAGCCGTTGGGCTAAGTGCCTGGTGCACGCTGGCGATTTGAGACGGGTGGATGCAGAGCTTGCCGCCAAAGCCGAGCCGGCGCGCGGCCTAGGCGTCCTGCAGGCACAGGGCCGGATCGGCGGTGGCGGTGGTGACGCCATCGACCGGGGCCGGCAGGCCGGCACGGCGCGATGCCAGCAACAGCGCCCAGCGTGCCGGCAGCAGTTCCATGCCGCCCGATGCAGCTGGCATGCCCAGGTCCGCCAGCAGGTCGATATGGGCGAGTGCCAGGCGCAGCACGCCGGCCGAGCGGGCAATCGCATCGGCCATGGCGATGCCTTCGGCAGTCTCGACTAGCGCCACGATGGGCACGGCTGGCAGCTGCTGCCGCACCTGGGCCAGCTGCGCCGTCGATTCGGTCTTGGGCAGCATCAGCGCACCCAGGCCGTCAAGCTGTGCCAGCAGTGCCAGGTCGTCGGCGTGGAATGGCGTGCTGCTGGCGTTGGTGCGCACCAGCACGCGGGCGCGCATGGCGGGCTCGATCTGTGGCCAGGCCTGCCGGATGGCGTCACGCGCGCTGGCCTTGTCCGGCAGCGCGACCGCATTTTCCAGGTCGATGATGACGGCATCGGCGCCAGCAGCCAGCGCCTTGCCGATGCGCTCCGGCCGGCTGCCGGGCACGAACAGCCAGCTGCGGGCCGTGTTCAGGGGAGAGGCGGCCATGCTCAGATCGCTCCGGCCTGGCGCATGTCGGCAATCGCTTCGGCGTCACGTCCCAGTTCGTGCAGGATCGCTTCGGTGTGCTGGCCCAGAGCCGGTACCGGATCCATGCGGTAATCGTAGTGGCTGTTGCGGCCCGGCGGCAGCAGGGCGGGTACCTCGCCCTTGGCCGTGGCGACCGGTTGCCAGCGTTCACGCGCTTGCAGCTGTGGGTGCTGCCAGAGTTCGGACATGGTGTTCATGCGCGCATTGGCGATCTTGCCCTGTTCCAGCCGCTGCATCACCTCGGCCGTGCTCAGGCTGGCAAAGGTCTCCAGGATCAGCGCGCGCAAGGCATCGCGGTTCTGCACACGGCGGAAGTTGGCATCAAAGCGCGGATCCGTGGCCAGCTCCGGATCCTGGAGCACGATGTCGCAGAAGATTTTCCATTCGCGTTCGTTCTGCAGGCCGAGCATCACGGTGCCACCATCGCCGGCGGCAAACGGGCCGTAGGGGTAGATGCTGGCATGCGCGGCGGCGGTGCGTTGCGGCGGCTGGGCGCCTTCGAAGGCGTAGTACAGCGGATAGCCCATCCATTCGGTCAGCGATTCGAGCATGGAGACATCGATATGGCTGCCCTGGCCGGTCTGCTGGCGCAGCAGCAGCGCGGCCAGGATGTTGGTGTAGGCATACATGCCGGCGGCAATGTCGGCGATCGAGTTGCCGGCCTTGGACGGGTCGTCCGGCGTGCCGGTGATCGACAGCAGGCCGGCCTCGCTCTGGATCAGCAGGTCGTAGGCTTTCTTGTCGCGGTAGGGGCCGTCTTCGCCGTAGCCGGAAATATCGCAGACGATCAGCTCCGGGTGCTCGGCTGACAGCGTGGCGTAATCGAGTCCCATGCGGGCGGCGGCACCCGGTGCCAGGTTCTGGATCAGCACATCGGCCTTGCCCAGCAATTGTTTCAGCGCATCAAGTGCCTCGGGCTGCTTCAGGTCCAGCGTCATGCTTTCCTTGGAACGGTTGGTCCAGACAAAATGCGAGGACAGGCCGCGCACGCGTTCGTCGTAGCCGCGGGCAAAGTCGCCACTGCCGGGGCGCTCCACCTTGATCACGCGTGCGCCCAGGTCGGCCAGCTGGCGCGAGCAGAACGGAGCGGCAATCGCGTGCTCCAGCGAAACCACGGTAATGCCATCAAGAGGTCGTTGCATGCTGGCCTCCGCTCAGTAGGACTTGGGCAGGCCCAGGATGTGCTCTGCCACGTAGCCGTAGATCATGTTGGTGGAAATCGGCGCGACCTGGTACAGGCGCGTCTCGCGGAACTTGCGCTCCACGTCGTATTCGCAGGCAAAGCCGAAACCGCCGTGCGTCTGCAGGCAGACGTTGGCCGCTTCCCAGCTTGCCTTGGCGGCCAGGTACTTCGCCATGTTCGCTTCGGCGCCGGCGTTCTGCATGGCGTCGATTTTCTCGCAGGCCTTCCAGCGCATCAGGTTGGCGGCTTCGAGTTCGATGAAGGCATCGGCAATCGGAAACTGCACGCCCTGGTTCTGGCCGATCGGGCGGCCGAACACGACGCGCTCCTTGGCGTAGCGCGCGGCGCGGTCGATGAACCAGTAGCCGTCACCGATGCACTCGGCGGCGATCAGCGTGCGCTCGGCGTTCAGGCCGTCCAGAATCGTGCGGAAGCCCTTGCCCAGCTCACCCAGCAGGTTCTCTTCCGGGATCTCCAGGCTGTCGAAGAACAGCTCGTTGGTTTCGTGGTTGACCATGTTCAGGATCGGCTGCACTGTCAGGCCGTTGCCGATCGCCTGCTTCAGGTCCACCAGGAAGCAGGACAGGCCATCGGTCTTTTTCTGCACCTCGGCCAGCGGCGTGGTGCGTGCCAGCAGGATCATCAGGTCGCTGTGCTGGATGCGCGAGATCCACACTTTCTGGCCATTGATGACCCAGCGGCCATCCTTTTTCACGGCGGTGGTCTTGAGCTTGGTGGTGTCGCTGCCGGTGGTCGGCTCGGTCACGGCCATGGACTGCACGCGCAGTTCACCGCTGGCGATGCGCGGCAGGTAGAGCTGCTTCTGCGCTTCGGTGCCGCTGCGCACGATCGCGTTCATCACGTACATCTGGCCGTGGCAGGCGCCGGAGTTGCCGCCGGAGCGGTTGATCTCTTCCATGATGACCGAGGCTTCGGCCATGCTCAGCCCGGCGCCGCCATACTGCTCGGGAATCAGCGCCGACATCCAGCCGGCTTCGGTCAGTGCCTGCACGAACTCCTCGGGGTAGGCGCGCTGTTCGTCAATTTGGCGATGGTATTCGTCGGGGAAGGTGGCGCACAGGCTGCGCACGGCATCGCGGATGTCCTGGTATTGGTCGGTGGTAGTCGTCATGTCTGTCTCCTGGAGAATCGGTATCGGAATATGAGGGTGTTCAGGCCAGTTCGGCCTGGGCCTGCATGGTGAGCCAGCCTTCGTGGTCTTGCGCCCACAGCTGCACGGTCTTGCCGTCAGGCTGCAGGCGGCCACAGACGCGGAAGGGCTGGCCATCAAAAGTGGGTCGTACGGCGCGGAAGCTGAAGCTGCGCACCTCGGCATCGGGCAGCTGACGCAGCAACAGATCCATCAGCAGGGTGGCGATCAGCGGGCCATGCACCACCAGGCCGGGATAGCCTTCTTCCTGCTGCGCATAGCTGCGGTCGTAGTGGATACGGTGGCCGTTGAAGGTCAGCGCCGAGTAGCGGAACAGCAGCAGCGGGCTCGGATCGATCTCGCGCTGCCAGTCTGCGTCCTGTTCGGCGGCGACCGGGGCCGGGGCTGCAGCGCCGGGGGTCGCGGCTGCGCGGTAGACGATGTGCTGCTTGTCCGTCAGCGCCAGTCCCTGGGCGTTGTGGATATCGTGCTGCACGGTCACGAATACCAGCTCGCCGCTGCCGCCTTGCTTGTGCTGCACGGAAGCGATGCGCGAGTGGCGCTCGATGGCATCGCCGGCGCGCAGCGGATTGCCGGGCTGCCACTGCAGCGCGCTACTGGCCCACATGCGACGCGGTAGCGGCACCGGTGGCAGCAAGCCGCCACGCCGGGCGTGGCCATCGACGCCGGCAGCCGAGGTCTGGTAGAGCGGCTGGAAGGCCAGCCAGTGTGCCAGCGGCATCGCCTGGCTACCGGCTTGCAGCGCAGCAGCATCGTGGTCCAGTGTGACGGCCAGCGCGCGCAGCGTCTGCAGGCTCAGGTTGTCGCTGGCGGTTTCGCTGCGATCCTGCCAGGCCTGCAGCGGCGTGAACCAGTCGGGAAGGGAAGTAGGGGCGTGCATGAAGCTGTCTCCGGTGATCGCTCAGGTCTTAATGGTGGTCGCGGTCCAGATGGGTGTTCTGGCTGGCGTGCGGCAATTGCAGCGAGCAGACCAGCAGCATCACTGCCATGGCCGCCACATACCAGAAGTAGATCCCGGCCATGTTCTGTGTTTTCAGCCACAGGGCGATGTATTCCGCGGTGCCGCCGAACATGGCGTTGGCCACTGCGTACGGCAGGCCGACACCCATGGCGCGCACACCGATCGGGAACAGCTCGGCCTTGAGCAGGCCGCTGATGGAGGTATATAGGCTCATGCCCAGCAGCATGAACACCATCAGTGCCAGGGCGATCCAGGGGTCTGTGGTGTGACCCAGCAATTGCAGCACCGGTACCGTGAAGACGATGAAGAAGGTGCTGAAGGCCAGCATCTGCTTGCGGCGGCCGATCTTGTCGGACAGGATGCCGAACAGCGGCTGCAGGATCATGAAAATGAAAAGGGCGGCCGTCATGATGTTGCTGGACAGCTTCGGATCCATGTGGGCGGTGTTCACCATGTACTTCTGCATGTAGGAGTTCAGCGTGTAAAACAGCAGCGATCCTCCGGCCGTAAAGCCCATCACCAGCAGGACTTCGCGCGGATGCTGGAACATGCCGCGCAGCGTGCCGGCATGCGCGTGGTCCCGGTGTTGTCTGTTGGAGCTTTCATGCATGCCGCGGCGCAGCACCAGCGCTATCACGGCCACAGCAGCCCCGATATAGAACGGAATCCGCCAGCCCCAAGCGCGCAACTCGTCGGCGCTGAGCACATACTGCAGGATGGCGACCACCATCACGGCGAGCAGCTGTCCGGCAATGATGGTGGCGTAATGGAAGGAGCCGTAGAAACCCCGCGTGCGGCCAGTAGCCACTTCGCTGAGGTAGGTGGCGCTGGTGCCGTATTCACCGCCAACCGACAGGCCTTGCAGCAAACGGGCCACCAGCAGCAGCACCGGAGCCCAGATGCCGATCTGGGCATAGGTCGGAATTACCGCGATCATCAGCGAACCCAGGCACATCAGCATGACGGACAGGACCATGGACTGGCGGCGGCCCTTGCGGTCGGCGATGCGGCCAATCAGCCAGCCACCGACCGGGCGCATGAAGAAGCCGGCGGCAAAGATGCCGGCCGTGTTCAGCAGCTGCGTGGTGGGATCGCCCGAGGGGAAGAAGGCGGGCGCGAAGTAGAGTGCGGTAAATGCGTAGGCAAAAAAATCGAACCATTCCACCACGTTGCCCGAACAGGCCACGAGAATGGACTTGAGGGCCGCCTTGGGCGGGTGCTTTGATTCGGAATCGGGTGCGGAATCTGAGGGGGTGACGGGTAAGGCGATCTGCCCCGTCAGGGTGCTGGTGTTCATGTTTGTCTCCTGGCCTTGGTCCTTGTTTGTCATATGGCTGTTCGATGACAGCAACGCGATTCTTGACCTTTGCCCGACATACGTGAAATACTTTATCAACCTATCCGTTATCAGAAAAAGATATAGCAATGGATTTGCGCCAGCTCAGGTATTTCATCGGTGTCTGTGAAGCCGGTAGCGTGCTGCAGGCGTCAAGCCGCCTGCATATCGCCCAGCCGGCGCTCAGCCAGCAGATCGCCGCGCTGGAAGACGAGCTCGGCATCCAGCTGTTTGTGCGCACCAGCCGCGGCATGCTGCTGACCGAAGCTGGCTTGCTGTTCCGCGAGCATGTGGATGGCATCCTGACCAGCGTACAGCGGGCGCGCCAGGCGATGCGTGACTTTGGTGCCACGCCGCACGGCGAGGTGGCGATCGGCTTGCCCACCACGGTCGCGTTGGTGGCGGCAGTCCCCTTGCTCACGGCCTGCCGCGCACGCTATCCGGAGATCCGGCTCAAGCTGATCGAAGCCTATAGCGGGCATCTGGGCGAGTGGCTGCAGACCGGTCGGCTGGACCTGAGCATCCTGTTTGGCGAAGACAAGGAGCCGGAACTGCACAAGCTGCCCTTGCTCGACGACCGACTCGTCCTGCTGACCACGGCGCAACAGCGGCCGCGACGCAAGCGCATTGCCCTGGAAGCGCTACCGGACTGGCCTCTGGTATTGCCAGGGCAGGGCCACGGCTTGCGCCGCATCATCGATGCCGCCTGCCAGCCGCTGGGCGTGCAACTGCAGGTCGTGGCAGAAATCGAATCGCTCGGCA
>JAAYCV010000087.1 GCA_012729605.1 Ramlibacter sp.
ATATTAAATCTATAGTTGTATTTTGACTTGTATAGACAGATAGTCATCACCCCCCAACCCTCGCATCTGATTAATCCCTTCGGGCTATAGTGCATAGAGCATTCCAAACTCCTGGAGGATTCCCATGCGCATCCTGCTCACCGGCGGTACCGGCCTGATCGGTCAGGCCTTGTGCCGCCTCTGGTCCGCACAGGGCCATACGCTGCTGGTCTGGAGCCGCCGGCCGGAGCAGGTGGCGGCGCTGTGCAGCAGCGCACGCGGCATCGCACAGTTGCAGGAACTGGACGACGAGCCACTGGATGCGGTGGTGAACCTGGCCGGTGCCCCAATTGCCGATCGGCGCTGGTCCGCCGCGCGACGCCAGCTGCTGTGGCGCAGCCGGGTCGATCTGACGCGTACGCTGGTGGACTGGCTGCAGCGCCAGCCCGTGCGACCCGAAGTGCTGATATCCGGCTCGGCGACCGGCTGGTATGGCGATGGCGGCGAGCGCCTGCTCGATGAAGACAGCGCCTCCTGCGGCACGGATTTTGGCAGCCAGCTGTGTGCGGCCTGGGAGCAGGAGGCCTTGCGCGCCCAGACGTTGGGCATGCGCGTGGCCCTGATCCGTACGGCACCGGTGCTCTCGCCCACGGGCGGCATGCTGGCGCGCATGCGGCTGCCGTTCCAGCTGGGCTTGGGTGGCCAACTGGGTCACGGCCAGCAGTGGATGCCGTGGATCCATCTGGACGATGAGGTCGGGCTGATCGATTTCGTGTTGCAGCACCGGGAATGTCGGGGCGTGTTCAATGCCTGTGCGCCAGGGATGGTGCGCAATGCGGAGTTTACGCAGGCGCTGGCGCGGACGCTGCGCCGGCCAGCGGTGCTGGGAATGCCGGGCTGGGTGCTACAGCTGGCTTTGGGCGAGATGGCCGTGCTGCTGCTGGGTGGGCAGCGGTTGATGGCGCGGCGTGCGGTGGAGGCTGGGTATGTGTTTCGCTGGGAGGGGGTGGAGGCGGCATTGCGGGATGCGCTCCATCGACAGGAGCGCTGACTCCGATTTCCCCCCTTTGCCGGGCTTCCATACGCTGTCCTCCGTATGGAGATCACGTTTTCTATACACGTCCCGCTGAACATGCGTGCCAACCAGCGCCACAAACAAGCAACCCGCGCCAGGCGCGGGTTCCTCATGCTGTTTCAAGACGGAATCAGACGTTGAACAGCGATTGTGACTGCAAATCATTGAATAAACAGTTCGCCATGCTGATCCGTTAAAAAATATACTCATTTTTGTACTCAAAAAACTCAGTAGTGAGTACGTTCACCCCTGATCTGGCGCCGTTGCGGCGGCTCGGATTCAACTTTCCAGGCGCCTGCGACAGGTATCAATGGTGGATTTTATCTGCTGCGCCAACATCTGCCTGATCGGAACACGCTCAAATCGCTCACCTAATGAGCTGGCCTGCGGCAACATCCGGTCGATGACCTCTTCCGCCCGTTTCCTTGGGATGCCACCTTCCTCCGCCAGACGCAATAAATGCCGACGTTCGATGGCAGCACCTTCGCCGCAAACGTCCAGGTGATGCCGGCCCATCGGGCCTTCGCTGAAGGTCAGGTCGAATGCCGGAGCCAGACGCCAGCGCCGGTCAGGCCCGAGACGCCACGCGAAGTTCTTGGGATGGTCGTCACGGTTGTGGAAGAGCACATTGAAGACGGCTCGCGCGTAGGCTTTCTCCACTTCGCGCTCGTCGCGCGTCAGGAAACGGGTAGCCCGCAGG
>JAAYCV010000088.1 GCA_012729605.1 Ramlibacter sp.
CATCAGCCCTGGATCTGGTCGAGTGCGTCGCGCAGCTGGCCGACGGTGCGCTCGATGTTCTGGCACTTCTCCAGGCCGAACAGGCCCAGGCGGAAGGTGCGGAAGCTGTCCGGCTCGTCGCACTGCAGCGGCACGCCGGCCGCCACCTGCAGGCCTTGTGCGCGGAACTTGCTGCCATTCTGGATCTCGGGATCGGTGGTGTAGCTGACCACCACGCCCGGCGCCTTGAAGCCTTCGGCGGCCACGCTCGGGAAGCCGCGCTGCTCCAGCAGCGCGCGCACCTGGCGGCCCAGCTCGTGCTGCTGCTCGCGCAGCTTGTCGAAACCGTAGGCACGCACTTCCTGCATCACGTCTCGCAGCGTCACTAGCGCATCGGTCGGCATGGTGGCATGGTAGGCTGCCTGGCCTTTTTCGTAGCCTTCGGTGATCTGCAGCCACTTTTTCAGGTCGCAGGCAAAGCTGCTGCTGGTGGTGCTCTCGATCGCCTGGCGCGCATGCTCGCTGAAGCTGACCATGGCGGCGCAGGGCGTGCCGCTCCAGCCTTTTTGCGGCGCTGTCAGCAGGATGTCCACGCCGGTAGCCTGCATGTCGACCCAGACCGCGCCGCTGGCAATGCAGTCGAGCACGAACAGGCCGTCGTAGACATGCACGGCATCGCTCACCTGGCGGATGTAGTCATCGGGCAGCATGATGCCGCTGGCGGTTTCCACGTGCGGTGCAAACACCACGGCCGGCTGTTCGGCGCGGATCGTGGCCAGCACCTCGTCCAGCGGCGCCGGCGACCAGGGCGACTGCGCGCTGCCATCGGCCGGGCGCGCCTTGGCCACCAGCACGTCCTGCGTGATGCGACCGGTGTCCAGGATCTGCGTCCAGCGGAAGCTGAACCAGCCGTTGCGCAGCACCATCACCTTCTTGTCGTGGGCAAACTGGCGTGCCACGGCTTCCATGCCGTAGGTACCGCCACCCGGCACGATCGCCACGCTGTGCGCGCCATAGGCCTCGCGCAGGCCGCTGATGATGTCCTGCATCACGCCGATAAAGCGCTGTGACATATGGTTGAGGGCGCGGTCGGTGTAGACCACGGAAAATTCCAGCAGTCCATCGGGGTCCACGTGGGGCAGCAGTCCGGGCATGTCTCTCTCCTGAATCGGTATGGGGGCATTGGGCCTGGCACGGGCGTGCAGGCGACCTGGCTGGTCTGTGCCAGCCATGACATTCCACACTGTACACTGCCTGCCATGCTTTCCGGAATCCTGTTATCCATCACTGCCTCGGTCCTGTTTGGCGCGCTGTATTACTACGCGCTGCTGCTGCATCCGCTGCAGGCGATGGAAATCCTGTCCTGGCGCATGGTGCTGGGCCTGCCGGTGCTCACTCTGCTGATCTGGCGCCTCCAGGCGGTGCCGGCGATGCGCGCCTGGTTCAGCCGCCTGCGCCAGCAACCGCTGCTGATCGGTGGCATGCTGTTGTCGGCCTCGCTACTCGGCCTGCAGATGGGCCTGTTCATGTGGGCACCGCTGCATGGCCAGGCGATGAACGTGTCACTGGGCTATTTCCTGCTGCCGCTGTCGCTGGTGCTGACCGGCCGCTTCGTCTATGGCGAACGCCTGAGCGCGATGCAGCGGCTGGCCGTGCTGCTGGCGGCCATAGGCGTGGCACACGCGCTGTGGCAAAGCGGCGGCCTGCACTGGAGCACGCTGCTGGTGCAGCTCTACGTGCCCTACTTCATGCTGCACCGGCGCATGCGCGTCAGCGGCCTTCCGGCGATCTGGACCG
>JAAYCV010000089.1 GCA_012729605.1 Ramlibacter sp.
CAAAGTACTTCTGCGTGGTCAGGCCCAGCTGCTCCATCTGGCGCAGCATCGGGCCGGCCTGGGCGTCCATGCCGCCGTAGAAGATGCCATCCGGATTCTGCGCCTTGACTGCCGTCAGGATCGCCATGAAGTCGGTCGCCTTGTCGTTGGTGAACTGCTGGCTCACCACCTCGATGCCGTTCTGCTTGGCCACGGCGGCAAACACCTCGGCCAGGCCCTGGCCATAGGCAGTACGGTCGTCGATCACGGCGACGCGCTTCAGGCCAAAGGTCTTGGCCTGGTTGGCCAGCGCCGCACCCAGTGCGTTGTCGTTGGCGATGATGCGGAAGGTGGTCTTGTAGCCGTTCTTGGTCAGTGCCGGGTTGGTGGCCGCGCCGGTCACCATCGGCAAGTCACAATCGTTGTAGATCTTGGAGGCCGGAATGGTAGTGCCGGAGTTCAGGTGACCAACCACGCCGTTGACCTTGGAGTCGCACAGTTTCTGTGCCACGGCCGTGCCCTGCTTCGGATCGGCGCCATCGTCTTCCACCACGGCTTCAAAGCGTACCGGCTTGCCGCCGATCGTGACGCCCTGCTGGTTCAGGTCAGCCACCGCCATCAGCACGCCGTTGGCGTTGTCCTTGCCATAGTGGGCCTGGCTGCCCGACATGGGCGCCACGGATGCCAGCTTGACGACCTGGGCGTCAGCTGCCGGAGCCGCAGCAGCAGCGCCACCGCTGGCAGCCGGTGCCGTCGGGGTTTCGGTTTTCTGGCCACAGGCTGCCAGCAGGGCGCTGGCAGCCAGTACGGCGGCAACGCTCAGTCGGAGTTCAAATTGCATGGTGCTCTCCCATTTCACAAGAGTGACAGCTGCCGACATCTGCGAGATGCGGATTGTCACGACTGGCTGTTAAAAAAATTGTAGCCAGCCCGATTTCCATTTTTCAGCTATATGTCAAGCTCAAGGGAAAACACCGATTCGCCCCAAGGCCTTGCCAAAGCCCCTTAGCCGCGAACTTGCACGTCGTGACGCACGATCTGGTAGCCGCGGCTGGTGTAGTACTTCCAGCGGGTGCGGGCCTGAGCGCGATCCTGCTCGTCAAACGTCACCACCTCGATCAGGCGGGCAAACTGCTCGAAACCGGCCGGCACTTCGGGCAGCAGGCTGACCAGCACATCGTGGCGCTCACACTGGCTGACATCGGGAGTCAGCCACAGGCGCGCATGGCGCGCCTCGGGCGATTGCGCCTGCTCCGGCTGCCCCAGCAGGCAGTGACCAATGAATTCGGTAGGTGCAAGCTGCCATAGCTGGCGATCCACCTGCTGCAGCACCTCGGGCGCTGCCACCAGAACCACCGATTCGGAATGCGCCACCGCCTTGCGCAGCAGGCGGCTCACATAGCGCAAGCGCTCCGGGATGTTGAAGTGAAAGGCAACTTCCGTCACATTCAGCCCGCGCGCTTGCCGCTCTTGCCAGTTGTCTTGGCCTTGGTGGCTGCCGGCTTGGCAGCGGCTTTGGTCACTGGCTTGACCGCCTTGGCGCTCTTGCCGGCTGGCTTGTCCTGGCTCTGCTGTTCGGCTTGCGAGGGGCCAAAATCGACCGGCTGTTCTGCCATGTTCAGTGCAAACTGCAGCAGCAGCGGTACCGGACGGCCGGTCGCCCCCTTGGCCGCACCCTCGTTCCAGGCGGTGCCAGCGATGTCCAGATGCGCCCACGGATAACGGCCGGTAAAGCGCTCCAGGAACTTGGCCGCCGAAATCGCGCCAGCCAGACGACCTGCCACGTTGGCCATGTCGGCAAAATTGGATTTCAGGTCCTGGCCGTAGACATCGTCCATGGGCATGCGCCAGCACAGGTCGGAGCTTTCATCGGCAGCGCGCTCCAGTTCTTGCGCCAGCTCATCGTTGGTCGTGAACAGGCCGCTGCGCAGGTGGCCCAGCGCCATCACGCAGTTGCCAGTCAGCGTGGCAATGTCCACCACCGCCTGCGGCTGGAAGCGCTCGGCGTAAGTCAGCGCATCGCACAGGATCAGGCGACCCTCGGCATCGGTATTCAGGATCTCGATGGTCTGGCCGCTCATGCTAGTGACCACATCGCCTGGCTTCAGGGCACGGCCGCTGGGCATGTTCTCGCAGGTCGGGATCAGGCCGACCACGTTGATCTTCGGACGCAGCAGGCGCAGCGATTCGAACAGGCCGAGCACGCTGGCGGCACCGCCCATGTCGAACTTCATCTCGTCCATGCCGGCACCGGGTTTCAGCGAGATGCCGCCGCTGTCAAAGGTGATGCCCTTGCCGACGAACACCAGCGGACGTTGGCTGTCGGCTGCGCCTTCATAGCGCAGCACGATAAAGCGCGGCGGCTCGTCCGAACCCTTGGCCACCGACAGGAAGGAGCCCATGCCCAGCTTCTCGATCTGCTTCTGCTCCAGCACCTCGCATTCCAGCAGGCCGTGGCCGCCGTCATTCTGCGCCTGGGCTGCGATGTTGCGCGCCACCTCGCCCAGCATGCTGGGCGTGGCGTGGTTGCCCGGGCGGTTCGCCCACTCGCGCGCCAGCGTCATGCCGGCCACCAGCGCCTTGCCCTGCGCCAGCGCGCCCTTGCGCTCGCCGGCATTCGGCGCGCCCAGCAGTACCTTCTTCAGGCCGCCCTTGGCGCTCGGCTTGGTCGTGCCATAGACATGGCCACCTGCTGCAATCGAAGTCATCGCCGCAGTCCATTGGGCATCGCTCGCATCCTGGGCAAAGCAGACCGCCAGCTTGACCGGGTCTGCAGCAACCTCCTTCACCAGCTTGGCCAGCGACTTGCGGATCTGGGCCGGCGATCCGTCACCGATACCCAGCAGCTCCACGCGCGCCACCGGGCGCGATTCGGGCAGGTAGAGCGACAGGCGCTTACCGGACTCGGTACTCCAGTGGCCGGCAGACAATGCCCTTTTCACCAGCAGGGACAAGCCTGCGGTCAGCGGCTCTCCCAAATCCAGGCCATCGGCAGCCAGCAGGATCAGGACATCGCCAAGTTCGGCATCCTGGGTCAGGGGGTTGGAGGTTGCAAGAGAAAAATTCATCATAATGTCGGTTTGAGTTGAGGCTTTAGCGTAACGCCAATGTTATTCCAAACTTCCATCCGGCGCGAACTGGCCCGCAGTTTCGGGGCCACGCTGTTCGTACTGCTCATCATCGTGCTCACGATGATGCTGATTCGCGCCCTGCGCTACGCCAGCAAGGGGGCCATCGGCCCGTCCGAAGTCGCACTGATCCTCGGCTTTTCCACGCTCGCCTACTTCCACGTGCTGCTCACGCTCAGCATGTTCATCTGCGTCGTGGCCACGCTCACGCGCATGTACCGCGACAGCGAAATGGCGGTCTGGTTCTCCAGCGGCCAGAGCATGTTCAACCTGCTGCGGCCGATCTTCACCTTCTCCTGGCCGATCGTGCTGCTGATCATGGCGCTGTCGCTGTTCGGCTGGCCCTGGGCCAACGCCCAGACCGAAGAACTGCTGAGCCGCTACCAGACGCGTGGCGACATCGAACGCATTGCTCCCGGGCAGTTCCAGGAATCGTCTGATGGCAGCCGCGTGCTCTATGTCGATGATGACCGCAACGCCCGTGGCGGCACCCAGATCGAGAACGCCAGCAAGCTGTTCGTGTTCACGCGCAATGCCGATAACGAGACTGTGATCACCGCCCGCAGCGGCAAGATCGAGCAGCGTGAAGACGGTGCCTTTGCCGTGCTGAAAGATGGCCAGAGCACCGAGATCAATGAAGACCATACCCTGACCATCAGCCACTTCGGCGAATACGGCATGCGCATCAGCGAACAGCAGGTGCAATCCAGCGGCATCGACCTGAACAACCCGGATGCGCTGCGCCAGGCCAATCCGCGCATGATTTCCACGCCCACCCTGCTCACCGTCGATACGCCACGCTTCCAGGGCGAATTCAGCTGGCGTCTCGGCATGGGCCTGGCGGCACTCAACCTGGTGCTGCTCGCGGTGGCCTCCACCAACCTCAACGTGCGCTCTTCGCGCAGCGGTGGCGTGCTGCTGGCGCTGATGATCTTCGTCATCTATTACAACCTGCTCAACTACGCCAGCGACTACATCAAGATGGGCAAGGCCGGGCTGGTCCCGACGCTGCTGGTGCTGCATGGCGGCGTGTTCGTGTTCGCCGTACTCTGGCTGTTCAAGCGCCAGCAGCAATGGACGCTGGGCGGCTGGCTGCGACGTCGCCAGTCACGCACGGAGGTGGCAGCATGAGAGTCTCGCAACGCTATATCTACCGCCAGATCCTGCTGGCGGTGCTGGTGGTATCCATCGGCTTCCTGGCACTGTTCTTCTTTTTCGATACCGTCAGCGAGCTGTCCTTTGCCGGTCGCCACGGCCGCGAATACAGCCCGAGCAGCGCCATGCTCTATGTAGGCCTGCTGATGCCCAGCCATGCCTACGAGCTGCTACCCATCACGGTGCTGATCGGCAGCATCTTCGTCATGTCCAGCATGTCGCAATCGTCCGAATTCACCATCCTGCGCACCAGCGGCCTGAGCCCGGCACAGGCCTTGCGCACCTTGCTCTGGCTGGGTCTGGGCTTTGCCGTGCTGACCTTCGTGCTCGGCGATTACGTGGCGCCGGCCTCGGAACGCCTGGCGCAGCAGCAAAAGGCCACCATCGAAGGCAAGCTCACCACCGGCCAGACCGGCGCCTGGATGAAGGAGCGCATGGGAGAGCATGACCGCATCGTCAACGTGCAGGAACTGCTGCCCAGCGGCGAGATGCGCCAGGTCCGCATCTTCGACTTCAACGCCCAGGGCCTGCTGGCAGAAGTGATCCGTTCCGAATCGGCCACGCTGCAGGACGGGCAATGGCAGCTGCGCCAGGTCGAGCGCAGCACCGTCATCCCCGGCAACGAGCGTCAGCAGCTGGACCGTGCCATCCAGGACAGCATGCCGCTGCAGACCACCATCCGCCAGGACATGGTCTCCTCCGCCCTGCTGGACCCGGATCGCATGTCCACGCTGGACCTGTACACCTATATCAACCACCTGCAAAGCAACAACCAGTCGGCGCAAAGCTACCAGATCAAGTTCTGGCACAAGGTGTTCTACCCGTTGAGCTGCCTGGTGATGATGATGCTGGCGCTGCCTTTTGCCTACCTGCACTTCCGCTCCGGCGCGATCTCGTCGGCGGTGTTTGGCGGCGTGATTGTCGGCATCAGCTTCTTCATGCTCAACAACGTGTTCGGCTATATCGGCAACGTCAATGGCTGGCAGCCCTGGCTGGCGGCGCTGACACCCAGCCTGATCTACACCGCGATCTCGCTGGGCGCCTTCACCTGGCTGGTGCGCAACCGATGAGCCCGGCGGCCGCACAAGCCGGCGTGATCCTGTTTGCGCACGGTTCACGTCGCCCGGGCTGGGATGACACGATTCATGAACTGGAACAGCGGCTGCGGCAGCAGGATGCCGGCCTGCACATCCAGCGCGCCTACCTGGAGCTGCAACAGCCCGATCTGGAGCAGGCCGTGCGCCTGTTGGTAGAGCAGCATGGCGTGACCCGGCTGCACGTGATTCCGCTGTTTCTGGGCAAGGGCAACCATCTGCTGGAAGATTTGCCTGCCCTGATCCGTGAACTGCAGCAGCAACAGCCCGATTTGCAGTTACACTTGCAGGCTGGCATCGGGCAACGCAACAGCTTTGCCGATTGGCTGAGTGCAGAAATCCTGCAGGATCTGGGTCAGGCCTGAGGAAATTTCCGGAAAATGCAGAATCACTTCAAGACACGCATTTTTTGGGTTATAATTTCTGTCTTCGGAGTATAGCGCAGCCTGGTAGCGCGTCTCGTTCGGGACGAGAAGGTCGAAGGTTCGAATCCTTTTACTCCGACCACACCCAAACCCATTGCTTTCACGGCAATGGGTTTTTTTCTTGCCTGCACGTAAGTCTGCCGCCGCTTATAATCCCTGGGAATTAAAAACAACTACTTCATGCTTGAAACATCATGAATCTGCATCAATTCCGCTTTGTCCAGGAGGCGGTGCGCCGCAACCTCAACCTCACCGAGACCGCCAAAGCCTTGCACACCTCCCAGCCCGGTGTGTCCAAGGCCATCATCGAACTGGAAGAAGAGCTCGGCGTCGATATTTTTGCGCGTCACGGCAAGCGCCTGAAACAGGTCACCGAACCGGGCCAGCACATTCTGGAAAGCATCCAGATCATCCTGCGTGAAGTCGCCAACCTCAAGCGCATCGGCGAGGAATTCAGCATCCAGGACAGCGGCCGCTTCAGCATTGCCGCCACCCATACCCAGGCACGCTATGTGCTGCCGGAACGCGTGGCACGGCTGCGCGGCCTCTACCCCAAGGTACAGATCAGCCTGCATCAGGGCACGCCGGACCAGGTCGCGCGCATGCTGCTGGACGAAACCGCCGAAATCGGCGTGGCCACCGAATCGCTGGCTGATTATGCCGATCTGGTCACCCTGCCCTGCTACGACTGGCAGCACGTGCTGGTAATCCCGGAAGCACATCCACTGGCGCAGCAGGAGCGCATCACGCTCGAAATGCTGGCCGAGCACCCGCTGATCACCTACCACCCCTCGTTCACCGGCCGTACCCGCATCGACCAGGCCTTTGCCCAGCGTCACCTGACACCCGAAGTCGTGCTGGAAGCGATCGATTCCGACGTCATCAGCACCTATGTGCTGCATGGCCTGGGCATCGGCATCATCGCCGAAATGGCGGTAGCCGAAGACAACAAGCCGGGCCTGGTCTACCGGCCGATGGGTCACCTGTTTGGCAGCAACGTGACGCGTGTGGCCTTCAAGCGCGGCATCTACCTGCGCAACTACGTCTACGAGTTTGCCGAACTACTGAGTGATCGCCTGCCGCGCAAGCTGGTGATGAAGGCCATGACCGGCCAATACGAAGACTACGCACTGTAAGGAACAGACGCATGCACCCGACACCAAGCATTCCGTCGCGCCTGCCCGACAGCGGCACGACGATTTTTTCCGTCATGTCGGCGCTGGCGCTGCAGCACCAGGCGGTGAACCTGGGCCAGGGTTTTCCGGATTTTGGCTGTGACACGGCGTTGCTGGAAGGCGTGACCGAGGCGATGCAGCAAGGCCACAACCAGTACCCGCCCATGCCCGGCATTCCGGCCTTGCGTGAAGCGATTGCCGCCAAGATCGAGGCGCTCTACGGCCACCGCTACGATGCCCAGAGCGAAATCACCGTCACCGCAGGCGCCACCCAGGCGCTGCTGACCGCCCTGCTCGCCATCACCCAGCCCGGCGATGAAGTGATCGTGCTGGAACCCTGCTACGACAGCTATGTGCCGGGCATCCGCATGGCCAACGCGGTACCGGTGCCGGTCAGCCTGGATCCGCACAGCCATGCTCCCGATTTCGATCGCATCGCCGCCGCCATCACGCCGCGCACACGCGCCATCATGATCAACACGCCGCACAACCCGAGCGGCACGGTCTGGAGCGATGCCGACATGCTGCGCCTGCAGGAGCTGCTGCACGGTACCGACATCATCGTCATCAGCGACGAGGTCTATGAACATATGGTGTTTGACGGCCAGCCACATGCCAGCGCGTCGCGCTACCCGGCACTGGCAGCGCGCAGCATCGTCGTCAGCAGCTTTGGCAAGACCTTCCACGTCACCGGCTGGAAAGTCGGCCATGTCTCGGCACCGGCAGCGCTAATGGCAGAGTTCCGCAAGATCCACCAGTTTAACGTGTTCACGGTCAACACGCCGATGCAGCATGGCCTGGCACGCTATCTGCAGGATCCGGCACCATATCTGCAACTGCCGGCGTTCTACCAGCGCAAGCGTGACCTGTTTGCCACCGGCCTGCAGCAGACGCGCTTGCGCCTGCTGCCCTGCCAGGGCACCTATTTCCAGTGTGTCAGCTATGCCGATATCGCCCTGCCGGAACGTGATCTGGGTGAAGCGGCTTTCTGTGAATGGCTGACCCGCGAGATCGGCGTGGCGGCGATTCCGCTGTCGGCCTTCTACGGCCAGCCGGTGGAGCGGCAGACCATCCGCTTCTGTTTTGCCAAGCAGGATGACACCCTGCGGCAGGCCCTGGAACGGCTGGCACGACTCTGATACCCGAAAATGACAAACCCCATCTCCGTGAGGACGATGGGGTTTGTGGCAGACAGGCTGCCAATGAGCGGCCTGCCTGTCCTGGCTGGAGCTACAGCTTAGTTGCTGGCAGCTGCCTGGGCCTTCTGGGCGGCTTCCTCGGCCTTCTTCAGGGCGTCGTTGGCAGCTTCCTTGGTAGCAGCAGCGGCGTCCTGGGCAGCGTCCTTGGTTGCAGCAGCAGCATCCTTGGCGGCATCGGTGGTAGCAGCAGCAGCGCCCTTGGCAGCGTCAACCGCCTTGCCAACAGCGCTGGCAGCGGATTCGGCAGCTGCGGAAGCAGCGTTGACGGTCGCAGAAGCGGCCAGGCCGGCAGCGGCTGCAGCCTGGTCCTGGGCCTTCTCGACCTTGGCTTCTTCTTTCTTGCCGCAAGCGGCCAGGGACACGGCAGCAGCGATAGCCACAGCCAGCATGGAGCGTTGGAAGTTCATGATCTGATCCTCATCCGGAAATAAAAAAGACCCTGCAGGCTGGATTGCCCACAGGATCTTTCTAATTTACTGCATTAGTCAATGCTGACACCAGCCTGTCGTATAAAAAAGACGGGCTGTGTGCAACAGTTGGCTATTACTGCACCTTGCTGACCATGAAATGCACCGCATTGGCCAGTTCTTCGTCGCTGGCAGTGGAAGCACCACGCGGCGGCATCACGCCGGTCAGGCCGGTGTAGCCATCGATGGAGTGCTTGATCAGGGTGTCATTGCCCTGGGCCAGACGCGGAGCCCACTCTTCCTTGTTACCCAGCTTGGGTGCACCGGCAATACCGGCGTCGTGGCAGACGAAGCAGGCCGACTTGTACAGCTTTTCACCAGCGGCCAGATCGACACTGCCACCTGCGGCAGGCGCAGCCTTGGTCACGGCAGCAGCAGCTGCAGTGGTGGCAGCTGCGGCCTTGTTGGCGGCATCGCCGGCTGCGCTGGCGGCAGCACCAGCAGCGCTGGCAGCATCATTCACGACTGCAGAAGCGGCTTCTGCGGCAGCAGATGCCGTTGCCACGGCAGCGGATGCAGCGTCGGTAGCTGCAGATGCAGCCACTTGCGCGGAAGTAACCGCTTCGGATGCTGCGTTTTGTGCTGCAGTAGGCGTAGCCTGCTTGTCGCCACAGGCCACCAGGGCGGCAGCCGCAGCCACCAGAGTCAGAATTCCAACGGTACGTTGCATCATGTGTCTTACCTCTCAATAGGTTACAAATTGATTTCTCTTGCAGTATAGCGCGCTACCCCTTACGGGGAAACCCGTTGAACGTGCTGGCATTGGGGTTATCTGATACAGGTCAATGGATCAGCTGCTGCCAGACTTTTTCCAGCCGTTTGACGCTGACCGGTTGCGGCGTGCGCAGCTCCTGGGCAAAAAAGCTGACGCGCAATTCTTCCAGCAGCCAGCGGAATTCCAGCATGCGACTGTCCTGCTGTCCCTTGCGCTCGGCCAGCAGGCGCCAGTAACGCTGTTCCAGCGGTTTCAGCTCGGCCAGCTTCTGTGCATCGCGCGCGCTGTCAGTGCGCAGCTTGTCCAGCCGCAGTGTGATCGCCTTGAGGTAGCGTGGCAGGAATTGCAGCTGGGTCCAGGGCGTTTCGGCCAGAAAGCGCGGGCCGACCAGTTTCTGCAACTGTTGCGTGATGTCGGCCGTCGCCTCGGGCTGGTTGCGCGTGTCCTTGAGCTTGCGCCGTGCGCTGTCAAACTCGGCCAGCACAATGGCAGCCTGGCGCGCAACTTCCTGCGCGATCAGGCTGAGCCGGCTCTTGCCCTCTTCCACGCGCTGGCGGAAGCTGTCGGCATCGGTGGGCAAGGGGTCGAGCAGGAAGGCGCGGTCCACCGCCAGATCCAGGATCTGCTGTCGCAATTCTTCCGCCGTCCCCAGCTGCATGTAGGCAGTCGCCATCTTCTGGAAATCCGGCAGGTTCTTCTGCAGATACTTGAGGGTATCGCGTACCTGCAGCGCAAACAGCCTGCGTAGCCCTATCCGATGACTGGCTTGTGCGCGTTCGGGTTCATCGAACAGCTCGATGGTCACGGCATCACCGGCATCGATCAGCGCCGGAAAGCCGATCAGCGTCTGTCGGCCGCGGCGCAGTTCCATGATCTCGGGCAGTTCGCCGAAGTCCCAGCTGGTGTAGCGCTGGTCTTCGACCAGATCGCTGCTGGCGGCCGTGGCTACCGCTGCCTTTGCGGTGCTTACGTCTGCCGTGGCAGCGGGAAGTTCGGCAGGCTCTTCCTTGCGCACCGCGGTTTTCAGCACCGCCAGAGCCTGGAAGGCGCCGCGCGCCTGGCTCCCGAGTTCGGCCTTGAGCGCACCCAGATTGCGGCCCATGCCAAGCTGGCGGCCATGTTCATCTACCACGCGGTAGTTCATGAACAAATGCACCGGCACCATGTCCCGCTTGAAATCGGCCAGTTTCACATCCAGTCCGGTGTGCTCACGCGCACGCTGCAGCAGCACATCGGCCAGGCTGCCCTTGCCAAAGCCGGGATCCTGCTGGAGCTGTTCGGCCAGCTTGCGCGCGCTGTCGGGTAGCGGCACAAAACGGCTGCGTGGACGCTGCGGAAGGCTCTTGAGCAGGGCCTGGATCTTTTCCTTGAGCAGGCCGGGTACCAGCCAGGGGCCGCGTTCCTCATCGACCTGGTTCAGGGCAAACAACGGGATGTCAACGGTGACGCCATCACGCGCATCGCCGGGTTGGTGCAGGTAACTGGCGCGGCAATCGACGCCGCCCAGGCGGATGGTGCGCGGGAACTGGTCGGTGGTGATGCCGGCGGCTTCGTGCCGCATCAGCTCGTCCTTGCTGATCTGCAGCAGTTTCGGCTGCTGGCGGCTGGCCTCGCGGAACCACTTTTCCAGCTGGTGCGCATTGCAGATGTCACGCGGGATCTGCGCGTCATAGAAGGCGTAGATCAGTTCGTCGTCCACCAGCACGTCCTGGCGGCGTGACTTGTGCTCCAGATCTTCCACCTGGCGCACCATCTTGCGATTCGCGGCCAGGAACGGCAGCTTGCTCTCCCAATCGTCCTCGACCAGCGCCTGGCGGATGAAGATGTCACGCGCATGTTCGGGATCGAGCTTGTCGTAATCCACGCGGCGGTTGTTGTAGAGCACGATGCCGTAGAGCGTGGCACGTTCCAGCGCCACCACCTTGCCGGCCTTTTTCTCCCAGTGCGGATCGAGCAGCTGGCGGCGCAGCAAGTGCGCCCCGACCTCTTCCAGCCACTGCGGCTCGATCGTCGCCATGGTGCGACCATAGAGGCGGCCGGTTTCCATCAGTTCGGCACACACGACCCAGCGGCCCGGGCGCTTGCGCAGGCGTGCGCCGGGATGGCGGAAAAACTTGATGCCGCGTGCGCCCAGGTACCAGTCTTCCTCGTCATTCTTGCACCCGACGTTGCCCAGCAGGCCTGCCAGCATGCTCTTGTGCAGCTGCTCGTAGCTGGCCGGCTGTGGCTTGGGTTTCCAGCCCTGCTCCGACGCCACCGTCAGCAGCTGGCTGTGGGTATCGCGCCATTCGCGTACACGGCGCACATTGATGAAGTTCTGCCGCAACAGGGTTTCGTACTGGCGGTTGCTGAGCTTGTGCACCGGCTGTGCTGCAACTGCTGGCTCAGTCGGAGCCGGATCTGCCCTGCCCTGGCTGCGCTGCGCCACCGGCAGCACGGCCTGCGAAGTCGGCTTGGGCCCAGCCTCGCGCTGCTGGCTGCGCGCCGAGCCCAGGCTGGAGTGGCCACCGCGCACGTCGTGCAGCCACTGCCACAATTTCAGCGTGCTGACGAATTCGCTGCGCTCGTCATCGAACTTGGCATGCTGCTGATCGGCCTGGGCCTGCTGCTCCAGCGGCCGGTCGCGCACGTCCTGCACGCTGAGCGCCGAGGCAATCACCAGCGCCTCGTTCAGCGCGCCGCGCTGCTGCGCCTCCAGCAGGATGCGGCCCACACGCGGGTCCAGCGGTAGCCGTGCCAGCGCCTGGCCGATGCGCGTCAGCTGCTTGTCGTCATCAACCGCGCCCAACTCGTTGAGCAGCTGGTAGCCATCGCTAATCGCCTTGGGGCGCGGCGCTTCCAGGAACGGAAAGTTCTCCACATCGCCCAGATGCAGCGCCTGCATGCGCAGGATCACGCCCGCCAATGAGGAACGCAGGATTTCCGGATCGGTAAACGGCTGGCGGCTGTTGAAGTCTTTCTCGTCGTACAGGCGGATGCAGATGCCGTTGGCGACACGGCCGCAACGGCCGGCACGCTGGTTCGCTGCTGCCTGGCTGACCGGTTCCACCAGCAGCTGTTCCACCTTGTTGCGATAGCTGTAGCGCTTGACGCGCGCGGTGCCGGAATCGATCACGTAACGGATGCCAGGCACTGTCAGCGAGGTTTCTGCCACGTTGGTGGCCAGCACGATGCGACGGCCCTTGTGATTGTCGAACACGCGGTCCTGCTCGGCCTGGCTCAGGCGCGCAAACAGCGGCAGCACCTCGGTGTTGCGCAGCACCGGGCTGTGGCTCAGGTGCTTGCACAGATGGTCGGCGGCCTCACGGATCTCGCGTTCGCCGGGCAGGAACACCAGAATGTCTCCGGCATCCTGCGGCGTGCGCCAGAGCTCGTCCACGGCATCGGCAATCGCCGTATTCAGGTCGGTATCGCGCGTTTCCTCGAACGGGCGGTAGCGCATTTCCACCGGAAACAGCCGGCCCGATACCATCAGCACCGGTGCCGGGCCCTTGGCCGAGGCAAAGTGTTGCGCAAAGCGGTCGGCATCGATCGTGGCCGAGGTGACGATCACCTTCAGATCCGGCCGGCGCGGCAGGATCTCCTTCAGATAGCCCAGCAGGAAGTCGATATTCAGGCTGCGCTCATGTGCCTCGTCGATGATCAGCGTGTCGTAGGCCTTGAGCAGCGGATCGCTCTGTGTCTCGGCCAGCAGGATACCGTCCGTCATCAGCTTGACCGAAGCGCCCTTCTGCAGCCGGTCGGCAAAGCGCACCTTGTAACCCACCACCTCACCCAGCGGCGTCTGCAGTTCCTCGGCAATGCGCTTGGCCACGCTGCTGGCAGCGATCCGGCGCGGCTGCGTGTGGCCGATCAGGCGCGGCCGCTGGCCCGGCTGGGCGTTGCAGGCACCGCGTCCCAGCGCCAGTGCAATCTTGGGCAGTTGCGTGGTCTTGCCGGAACCGGTTTCACCACAGACGATGATGACCTGGTGGCGTTGCATCGCCGCCATGATCTCGTCGCGGCGGCTGGAAACCGGCAGCGATTCCGGGAACTGGATACGCAAGGGGGATTTATCTGACAAGTAAAGTCCTGATCTGAAGCAAAGTATCGGAAAATGCGGGATTATCCCAGCATTGCCGGCGGGCGTCACTTGGCACGCCTGTCACCATCCTCCCCATATCGTTCCATGTCCAGCGTTTTCAATTTCACCTTTGTCCCCTGGTTCCGCTCGGTGGCGCCGTACATCCACATGCACCGCGACAAGACGCTGGTGCTGGGCGTACCCGGCGAGGCGATTGCCGCCGGCAAGCTGCCCAGCATCGTGCAGGACCTGGCCCTGATCAAGAGCATGGGCGTGCATATCGTGATGGTGCACGGCTTCCGCCCGCAGGTGAACGAGCAGCTGCGCGCCAAGGGCCAGGAGCCGCGCTACTACAAGGGCTTGCGCATCACCGATGAAATCGCGCTGGACTGCGCGCTCGAGGCTGCCGGCCAACTGCGCTACGAGGTTGAGGCCGCCTTCAGCCAGGGTCTGCCCAACACGCCGATGGCCGGTGCCACGGTACGCGTGATTTCCGGCAACTTCCTGACCGCGCGCCCGGTCGGGATCGTCGATGGCGTGGACTACCTGCACTCGGGCCAGGTGCGCAAGATTGATGCCAGCGCGATCCAGTCCATGCTGGACCAGAATGCGCTGGTGCTGCTGTCACCGCTGGGTTTCTCACCCACCGGCGAGGCCTTCAACCTGACCATGGAAGATGTCGCCACCGAAGTGGCCAGCGAGCTGCACGCCGACAAGCTGCTGTTCCTGACCGAAAACGGCGGCATCCGCCAGCGTCCGTTTGATCCGCCAGGCGACGACAACCCGATCGATACCGAACTTTCGCTGCCCTATGCCGAATCGCTGATGGCGCAGCTGCCACCGCCGGAGAAACCAACCGACAAGGGCTTCTACCTGCGCCACTGCATCAAGGCCTGCAAGAACGGTGTGGAGCGCAGCCACATCGTGCCCTACAAGGTCGATGGTTCGGTGCTGCTGGAAATCTACACCCACGACGGTATCGGCAGCATGGTGGTGGACGAAAAGCTCGAAAGCCTGCGCGAGGCCACGATCGAGGACGTGGGCGGCATCCTGCAGCTGATCGAGCCGTTCGAGCAGGACGGCACCCTGGTCAAGCGCCAGCGCCACGAGATCGAGCGTGATGCCCACCTCTACACCATCATCGAGCACGATGGCGTGATCTTTGGCTGTGCCGCGCTCTACCCCTACCCCGAAGATGGCACTGCCGAAATGGCCTCGGTCACCGTCAGCCCACAGGTGCAGGGCCAGGGCGATGGCGACAAGCTGCTGCGCCGCATCGAGCAGCGCGCACGTGCCCAGGGCCTGAAGAGCATCTTCGTGCTCACCACGCGCACCATGCACTGGTTCATCAAGCGCGGTTTTCAGGTCATGGACCCGAACTGGCTGCCTGAAGCACGCAAGCGCAAGTACAACTGGGACCGAAGAAGTCAGGTTTTAGTGAAAAAATTGTGATGCATTTTCGGGGTCGGGAATTTAAAATGCTTCTTTGGGTTTAACACAACATCAAGAAGGAGCCGTTGATGGTCACACGCCGCACCCCTGCCCCCGAAAAACCCCGCCTCGCCCGATCGGGTGACGTGATCCTCGGCAAGACATCGCCCGAGAATATTCCCAAGGTGGCCGCCCGCGATGCCGAGATGACCGCGCTGACACGTCGCGAAGTCGCCATCGAACAGATCCTGGAAAAGGCCGAAGACAAGGTCGAGGCCATGAAGACGCTGATGAGCCGCGCCTCCAAGGACGAACTGGACGCCTTGCGCCTGATGCTGGCCACGCCCTCGCACGCCGCACAGCGCGCCATCAGCGACGAAGAGCTGTCGCCGAACTGGCGCAAGGGGGGCTACCCGTACAAGAACCTGATGAGCCGCAAGAGCTACGAGAAGCAGAAATACACGCTTCAGGTAGAGCTGCTCAAGCTGCAGGCATGGGTCAAGGAAACCGGCGCCCGCGTGATGATCGTGTTCGAGGGTCGCGATGCTGCCGGCAAGGGTGGCACCATCCGCCGTTTCATGGAGCACCTGAACCCGCGCGGCGCGCGTGTGGTCGCCCTGGAAAAGCCGACCGAGGAAGAAAAAGGCCAGTGGTACTTCCAGCGCTACGTCAAGCACATGCCGACGCATGGCGAGATCGTGCTTTTTGACCGTTCCTGGTACAACCGCGCCGGCGTCGAGCGCGTGATGGGCTTCTGCACCGAAGACGAGTACCGCGAATTCATGCTGCAGGCACCGCTGTTCGAGCGCATGCTGACGCGCAGCGGCATCTATCTGGTCAAGTTCTGGTTCTCGGTCAGCCGCGACGAGCAGCGCCGCCGCTTCAAGGAACGTGAACTGCACCCGCTCAAGCAGTGGAAACTGTCCCCAATCGACAAGGCAAGCCTGGACAAGTGGGACGATTACACGCGCGCCAAGGAAGCCATGTTCTTCGAGACCGACACCGTGGATGCACCCTGGACCGTGATCAAGTCGGACGACAAGAAGCGCGCCCGCCTGAACGCGATGCGCTACGTGCTGAACCGCGTGCCGTATGACAACAAGGACACCGACAGCATCGGTACGCTGGACAGCCTGCTGGTCGGCCGCGCCAACAGCATCTACGAGCATGGCGAGCACCCGATGGGTGAGTTCCGCCACGCGTTTGACCTGATGAGCCGCCGTTAAACACTGCGGCGCTGATGGCAGCGACAGGGGCTGGTCTGCGGGCCAGCCCTTTTTCATGTGTGCGGGATCAGGGATCGCGCCCGAACAGCACCATCTGGAAGAAGCGCAGCAGCTCCTGGTCGAGCGAGGCCTTGATACCCTTGAAATCGGCCTGGCGCGGTTCCGGGATGCGCTGGACTTCCGCACGGTGCAAGGCCTCGGCGCGGCGCACGGCATCGGCCTCTTCCGAACGCACGGCGTGATCGGCCAGCACATGCACATAACCCGGCCCGATTTCGGCCAGGCCACCAATGACATACATGCCGGCCGGTTCGGCATCGGGCGTGACGCGGTAACTCAGTGTTCCGGCGCGCAAGGTGGTCAGCACCGGCACGTGGCCGGGCAACACGCCCATGCCACCGGCCGCCCCGGGCAGGTTGACCTCGTGCACGACGCCGCTGAACAGCAGCTCGCTCACCGTGCCCACTTCCAGGTGCAGGTGCTTGGGCAGGCCGCGATGGCCAGGAGGATGGACAAGGGATTCAGCGTTCATCAATGGCTGCCGCTCCGGCCACGATCTCGATCAGCTCGCGCGTGATCGCTTCCTGTCGGGCCTTGTGGTATTGCAGGGTCAGTTCTTCCACGCGCTGGTCGGCGTTTTCGGAAGCGGACTTCATGGCCGTCATGCGCGCGGCCTGTTCGCAGGCGGCGTTTTCGGCTACGGCCTGGTAGATGATGGTCTCGACGTAGCGTAGCAGCAAGGCATCAACCACCTCCTGCTCGCCGGGCTCGTAGATATAGTCCACGCTGTCATGCAGCGCATGGCGGTGCAGCGACAGCTGCAGGTGCTCCGGCACGCCTGCCAGCGGATTGCCCAGTGGCAGAAAGCGTGACAGCAGTGGCTGGTAGCTCAGCACGTTGACGAAACGGTTCGTCGCCACATAGAGCTCGTCGATCTCGCCCTGCAGGAACTGCAGGATTGGTACCGACATGGTGCCAAGCAGATCTTCCGAGGCCTCGAATTCGCTGCCGGCCGAGGCATGGGCGACCACCTTGCAGCCACAGCGTTTCAGCGTGGCCAGACCACGCTGGCCAATGATGGTCAGGCTGCACTCCCGTCCGTCCTGCTGCCAGCGCTCCAGCTGCTGCACCACCTCCTGCAGCAGGCGGGTGTTGAGCGGACCGCACATGCCGCGATCCGTCGTGACGACGATCAGGCCAACCCGCCTGGCCGGCTCGCGCTGCGCCATCAGCGCCGGCTGGTAGTCGCCACCCACGTGCACGAAGCGTGCCATCATCTTGCGCAGGATGCGGCCATACGGGCGAATGCTCTCGGCGCGCTTGCGCGCCTGCGCCAGTCGCGCAAACGCCATGCGCTCCATGGCGCGCGTGATCTTGCGAGTCTTGTTGATATTGGTGATCTGGGCGCGTATCTCGCGCGTCTGTGCCATGGCTTGCGGACTGTCAGCGACGACGGCGCAGGATGGCCCAGAACCAGCCCAGGCAGACCAGCGCAATCGCGGCAAAGCCGACGAAAGACCAGTTGGCAATCGTGCCACCCAGGAAAGTCCAGTCCACCGCCGTACAGTCACCGCTGCCGGCAAAGATACGCGGCAGCGCCTGGCTCAGCGGCAGCTGCTCGATCATGCCGTAGAAGTCACGGCCGCAGCTGTAGAACTCGGGCGGATACCACTGCAGCCAGGACTGGCGCGCGGCGGTAAAGGCGCCAAACAGCGCCACCGGCAGGATCAGGCCCATGGCCGCTATCGGTGCCTTGCACTTGCCCAGCGCAGCCCCCAGCAGTGCCAGGATCAGCACCACGATATAGGCGTAGCGCTGCACGATGCACATCGGGCACGGCGTCAGGCCCAGGCCGTATTGCAGGTACATGCCAAAGCCCAGCATGCCGACGATGACGGCAGCCATCCACAACAGGGTGCGGCGCGGGGTGGAGAAAAACAGGGAGATGAAGCTGGTCATGATGGGACTTTCAGGTGGGCGGGATGACACCGGAATGCCTCCTCCAACTGAATATTATTCCCCAAATGCGCGCTTGTGTGCAGTGCAGCATCAATTCCGTGCAGGGATACCGGCCTTCGTGCTGGCCGCAGCGGAGTGACTGGCCTGCCCGGAGGGACTCGAACCCCCGACCTGCTGCTTAGAAGGCAGCTGCTCTATCCAGTTGAGCTACGGGCAGTCATGGCTGGCGATTGTACCGGGCGCGCAATGGCGCGCAGATACAAAAAAAGGATCGGCTGGCGCCAATCCCTGGAATATGGTCGGAGCAGAGAGATTCGAACTCCCGACCCTCTGGTCCCAAACCAGATGCGCTACCAGACTGCGCTATGCTCCGAAACACGAGATTATAGCGGGTCTGGCAAGGTCTTGCAGCACCGTTACCGCTTATTTCTGCAAGATGCCCCACGCGCCCCGGACAGGCGAACGGCAGCCGCTATAGTGGCATGAACGATCCGAGCATCGCTATGACTACAGGAACTACAGGAGACTTGCCCATGCAGCCCAGCTTTCGTCCGCTTGACGGGATCCGCATCCTCAGCCTGGCACTGAATCTTCCCGGCCCGGCCGCACTGCAACGCTGTGCCGATCTGGGAGCCGTCTGCAGCAAGCTGGAACCGCTGGCCGCACCCGGGCAGCGCAGCAGTGATCCGATGCTGGCCTACACGCCCAAGGGCTACGAAGACCTGCACCAGGGCATCCGTACCCTGCAGGCCAACCTCAAGACCCCCGAGGGCCAGGCCACGTTGCACGAAGAACTGGCGCGCACCGATGTGCTGCTGACCTCTTTCCGCAAGAGCGCCATGCTCAAGCTCGGCGTCGACTGGGACACGCTGCACCCGCGCTACCCGCAGCTCTCGCTGGTGGCCATCTACGGCAACCTTGACGATCCTGATGAGGCCGGCCACGACCTGACCTACCAGGCGCAGAACGATCTGGTCAACGGCCTGCACATGCCCCCCACCCTGTTTGCCGACATGTCCGGCGCGCTCATGGCGACCGAAGCCGTGCTCGGCTGCTGTCTGCATCGCCAGGAGCACGGCTGCGGCACGGTACGCGAAGTCGGTCTGAGCCAGGCGGTGTCCTTTCTGGCGATTCCGCGCACGCGCTACGCCATGCTCGGCCCTGATACGCAACTCGGCGGCCAGCACGTCGGCTACCGCGTCTATGCCTGCCAGGATGGCCGCGTGGCACTGGCGGCGCTGGAGCCGGTGTTCTACCAGCGCCTGTGCCAGCTGATTGGCGGACTGGACGCCTCCGAGCCCGACCTGATGCTGCGCGAGGAGACCGCCGGCATCATCGGCCAGTGGCTGGCCGGCAAGACGCGCGCCGAACTGGGCGAGCTGGCACGCCAGCACGACCTGCCCCTGGAAACCCTGCCCGCCTGATCCCGAACTGGAGCCCCGCATGACCCCCAGCTATTCCCAACAACAGGAACTGATTGAACTGGCGCGTACCGCCATGCGCGAACGCGGCCTGTGGCCGGACTTTTCCTCGGCCGCCAGGGAGCAGACGGCTGCCATGGACCAGCCCGGCGAGCCGCATGGCGGCGAGGTGCGTGACCTGCGCGCCCTGCTCTGGTGCTCCATCGACAACGACGATTCTCGCGATCTGGACCAGATCACTGCCAGCGAGCCGCTGGATGATGGCAGCGTGCGCATCCTGGTCGGCATTGCCGATGTCGATGCGCTGGTGCGCCAGAACACGCCGGTGGACCAGCATGCGGCGCACAACACCACCTCGGTCTATACCTCGGCCATCATCTTTCCGATGCTGCCCGAAAAGCTATCCACCGGGCTGACCTCACTGAACCCGCAGGAAGACCGGCTCGCCATGGTGACCGACATGGTATTCCAGCCCGATGGCACGCTGGGCAGCGCCACCGTCTACCGCGCCTGGGTGCATAACCACGCCAAGCTGGCCTATGACGCCGTCAGCGACTGGATCGTCGGCAAGGGGCCGCTACCCGAGGCAGCCGCAGCCGTGCCTGGCATGGACGTCCAGCTGCGCACACAGGATGCGGTCGCGCAACAGTTGCGCGCACGCCGTATTGAAAACGGTGCGCTCGAATTCCAGACCTTCCAGCCCAAGGCGGTGTTCAAGGACGGCAAGCTGGTCAAGATCACCGAACAGGAACAGAACCGCGCGCGCCAGCTGATCCAGGAATTCATGATCGCCACCAATGGCGTGGCGGCACGCTTTCTGGCGCAACAGGGCCGCAGCTCGCTGCGCCGCGTGGTGCGCTCGCCGGAGCGCTGGCAGCGCATCGTGACGGAAGCAGCCCGCCTCGGCACCGACCTGCCACCGGAACCGGACGGCCCAGCACTGGAGGCCTTTCTGGCGAAGCAGCGTGCCCGCGATCCGGACCGTTTCCCGGACCTGTCGCTGACCATCATCAAGCTGATGGGTGCCGGCGAATACGCGCTCGAAACCCCGGGCGGCAACAGCACCGGCCACTTTGGCCTGGCAGTACGCGACTACTCGCACTCCACCGCGCCGAATCGCCGCTTCCCCGACCTGATCACGGCGCGCCTGCTCAAGGCCGCGCTCAAGAATCTGCCCGCTCCCTACTCCGACGACGAACTGGCCCGCCTGGCCGAGCACTGCACGCGCCAGGAAGACGCCTCAAACAAGGTAGAGCGCCAGATCCACAAGTCCGAAGCAGCGCTGATCCTGGAAGCGCATATCGGCAAGGAGTTTGATGGCATCGTCACCGGCGTGTCCAAGGGCAACAACTGGGTGCGCATTTTCCAGCCGCCGGCCGAAGGCAAGCTCAACGTGCGCCGTGGCGACTCGGTGCACGTGGGCAAGCGCGTGCGCGTGAAACTGCTGTCCACCGATGTGGAGCGCGGTCACATCGACTTCGAACTGGTCAGCTGAAGCGCCTGTCGCTCAGGCCTGATGCCGCTGCGTCGGCGGCATCGGCCGGCGGAACAGGTGCCGGCTGACCCACTCGCGCAGCGTCAGATTGTGCAGGAAGACGCCACCCACCACGCCGATCACGCTGCCGACCACGATATCGATCAGGCGCGCCTGGATGATCACGTCTGGCGGCAGCTGCATGTTGGCGCCAGCCTCGGCCAGCAGGATCGTCAAGGGTGTGATGAAGATCACCGCCAGCCCGTAGTGGCGCACCACCAGCATCTCGATGATGAAGCTCAGCGTCGTCAGGATCAGGAACAGGCTCCAGGGATTCAGCTGCAACGTCAGCAACAGCCAAGTCAGCACCATGCCGGCAGCCGTCCCCAGGATGCGGTGCACCTGCTTGTTCCAGACCGCGCGCATGGTCACGTTCTGCATGATGGCGATGCAACTCACCGGTGCCCAGTAGGCCGAGCGCAGGCCCATCAGTTCGGCTACCACCAACGCCAGGCCAACGAACACGGCAATCAGCACCGAGTCATAGACCACGTACTGGAAATCGTAATGGGGCGAAGGAGCTGGCTGCGGGGGTGGCAGGCGCGGCATCATCCACAAGCTGTAGAAAAAGGCCATCAGCAGCGCCAGCATGCTGCCCATGAACACCAGGCCGACGCGCAAGGGAATCAGTTCCACGTTCACCGGCAGGTAGGCACCAATCGACGCCACCATGATGAAGAAGAAGCTGCCCGGTGGCGGCAGGCGGTAGAAACGCGTCACCATGCCGACCAGCAGCGTGAGAAAGGTCAGCACCACTGGCGTTGCCAGCGGATGCAGCGCGCTGCCCATTTGCGCCAGGCCAAAGCTGGCAGCCATGGCGAAGGCGCACACCATCAGCACCACCATGCGCTGCGCCAGTGGCAGGTTGGCGATATAGAGGAACACCAGGCCGCCGAGCGAGGACAGCACGCCGTACTGCACATGGCCGAACCAGGCCCCTACCGCCAGCGGCAGACCGCTGGCCAGCGCCGCCGCAAACGGCAGCTGCCAGGGACGGTCGCTGTGCTTGAAGTCGGTCAGGTGGTACCACTCGGTGCGCACCAGTTGGGACAGCCGTTGCCAGAAGGTCATGTCGTCAGGTTTGCCTAGCATAGAAAGTCGGCGTTGTCAGCCTATTTGAGACTTTTATCTTGAATTTTTTCAGGGATTTTGTATAATATAGGGATTCGACACGGCAAGCGCGACAGCAGCACCTCCGAGCCCGGCCCACCGAGGGATATACACACCCCAACCGGCCACCTCCATCGCAAGGACTGTACTCCAAATGTTCGCCCTTCCCTCTTGCCAATGTCAACCCCGGTCACGCCGCCTGCAGCCAGGTCATGGATGTTCCGGGGTTGCTCTCCTTATGGCAAGTGTTTTCCTCTACTGGAAATCGGCTTTTCCGTTCCCATATGGCGAGCATGCGTCGCACCATGGCCTGCATGGTGCCTGCCCGGAACAGTTCAAAAGGAAGGGTTCAGCCTATGGCCACCAGTAAAACCAGCACCACCACCGATACCGAACAGGACGTGAACAGCACGCCTGCGACCGAGCCGGCCAAGAAGCCCGCGGTGCGTCGCACCACCACGCGCAAGACCACCACGGCTGCTGCAGCCGCTGCTCCCGAGGCTGCCGCTGACGGCACCGAAGCCAAGCCAGCTCCCCGTACCCGCCGCGTAGCCGCCAAGCCGGCTGCCGCCGCCGCAACGGACGAGGCCGCCACCCCGGTCAAGCGCACCACCACGCGCCGCACCACCGCCGCAGCCAAGGCTGCTGCTGACACCGAGACTGCCGCAGACGCTACGGCTGAAGAGGCCACACCGGCTAAGAAGCCGGCCACGCGCCGCCGCACCACCGCTGCCGCCAGCACCACCGCCGCCAAGACGCCGGCCCGCCGTGGCCGCAAGCCTGCTGCCAAGGACGATGACGACGATACCGATCTGTCCGACGTCGAAAACGAATTTGGCGTGGACGAGGAGCCCGAAGAGGAAGCTCCTGCAGCCGATGCTGCCGCTGCACCGGTCGAGAAGGTCAAGCCGCTGCGCATGAAGCTGTCCAAGGCCAAGGAACGCGCCCTGATGAAGGAATTCGGCCTGGACGAAGTCGCCCTGTCCGAAGAGGAAGTCTCGACCCGCCGCCAGCGCCTGAAGGAGCTGATCAAGCTGGGAAAGACGCGCGGCTACCTGACCAATGCCGAAATTTCCGACCACCTGCCCGACAAGCTGGTCGATGCCGAAACGCTGGAAGTCGTCATCTCCATGATGATCGACATGGGCATCTCCGTCTACGAGCAAACGCCCGATGCCGACACCCTGCTGCTGAACAGCTCCAACACCGCCACCACCAGCGAGGAAGAGGCCGAGGAAGAAGCCGAAGCCGCGCTGTCCAACGTGGACAACGAATTCGGCCGCACCACCGACCCGGTACGCATGTACATGCGCGAGATGGGCACGGTCGAGCTGCTCACGCGTGAAGGCGAGATCGAGATCGCCAAGCGCATCGAGGGCGGCATGATGGACATGATGGAAGCCATTTCCGGCTCCCCTGCCACCATTGACGAGATCCTGGCCATGGCCGAGGAGATCCGCGAAGACAAGGTCGTGATCACCACCGTGGTGGACGGTTTTGCCGATGCCGACGAGAACGACGACTACGTGGCCGAAGAGGACGAAGACGAGGTCGACGACGATGACGACGGCGGCACCAAGTCCCAGACCAAGATGATGGAAATGGTCAAGAACGAAGCCCTGCGCCGCTTTGACGACATGCGCACCAGCTTCGAGGCCATGCTGGCCGCCTACGAAAAGGACGGCTACGGCTCGCCCGCCTACCTGCAGGCGCAGAAGGAAATCAGCAGCAAGCTGATGACGATCCGCTTCACCGCCAAGACCATCGAAAAGCTGTGCGATACCGTGCGCGAACAGGTCGAGGAAGTGCGCAAGAACCAGCGCCTGCTGCGCCAGATCATCGTGGACAAGTGCCACATGCCGCAAGAGAAATTCGTTGCCGAGTTTGCCGACAATCTGCTCAACCTGCAGTGGGTGGAACAGCAGGCAGCCGCCGGCAAGCCCTGGAGCGAGACCCTGAGCCGCAACATCCCGCCGGTGCAGGAGCTGCAGCAGCGCCTGATCGACCTGCAGACGCGCGTCGTGGTGCCGCTGGAAGAACTCAAGGCGATCAACAAGCGCATGATCGACGGCGAGCGCTTCTCGCGCAATGCCAAGAAGGAGATGATCGAGGCCAACCTGCGCCTGGTGATCTCGATTGCCAAAAAGTACACCAACCGTGGCCTGCAGTTCCTCGACCTGATCCAGGAAGGCAACATCGGCCTGATGAAGGCGGTGGACAAGTTCGAATTCCGTCGCGGCTTCAAGTTCTCGACCTATGCCACCTGGTGGATTCGCCAGGCGATCACGCGCAGTATTGCCGACCAGGCCCGCACCATCCGCATCCCGGTGCACATGATCGAGACCATCAACAAGATGAACCGCATCTCGCGCCAGCACCTGCAGGAATTCGGCTTCGAGCCGGATGCCTCGATCCTGGCCGAGAAGATGGACATCCCCGAGGAAAAGATCCGCAAGATCATGAAGATCGCCAAGGAGCCGATCTCCATGGAAACGCCGATCGGCGACGACGACGATTCGCACCTGGGCGATTTCATCGAGGACAGCGTCAACACCGCACCGATCGAGGCCGCCATGCAGGCCGGCCTGCGCGATGTGGTGAAGGACATCCTCGATTCGCTCACGCCGCGCGAAGCCAAGGTGCTGCGCATGCGTTTCGGCATCGAGATGGACAACGACCACACGCTGGAAGAAGTCGGCAAGCAGTTCGACGTCACGCGTGAGCGTATCCGCCAGATCGAGCACAAGGCGCTGCGCAAGCTCAAGCACCCGACCCGCAGCGACAAGCTGCGCACTTTCCTGGGCAGCAACGACTGATGGCGCGCGCTACCCTGTCCACCCGCGGCGTGCTCTGCGCAGCCGCGCTGTCCGCCCTGGCGCTGGCTGGCTGCAGCCAGAACGCCAGCAAGGCACCCGCTGCGGCGGCCAGTGCAGCGGCTGCTGCGCCGGCCTCCGCCTCCTCTTCCCTTTCCACCTCTTCTGATCCCAACAAGATGAACCAGACCATCACCACGGCCAGCGGCCTGCAATACATCGACACCCAGATCGGCGACGGCGCTGAAGCCAAGCCCGGCCAACACGTGCTGGTGCACTACACCGGCTGGCTCTATGAGAACGGCCAGCAAGGCACCAAGTTCGACTCCAGCCTGGACCGCGGCCAGCCGTTTGCCTTTGGCCTGGGCCAGGGCATGGTCATCAAGGGCTGGGACGAAGGCGTTGCCGGCATGAAGATCGGCGGCTCGCGCACGCTGATCATTCCGGCCGAGCTGGGCTACGGCAGCCGCGGAGCCGGTGGCGTGATCCCGCCGAACGCGACGCTGAAGTTTGACGTACAGCTGCTGGATCTGCGCTGATCCTGGTGGTGCTGCCTGGCGACAGGCTGCCGTTCCTGCAACCCCGATGCAGCTTGTCTGCTCGGGGTTTTTTCTTGCACAGGCTTCAGGTTCAGCGCCTGGCTGCTCCCAGCAGGTCTGCGCCACCATCGCGTTTCAGCATTTCGTACACCACTGACAGGAACAGACTGCGGGTGTCTTCATTGCCTGCTCCACGCGTCTTGTACAGCTCATGACTGCGCCGGACCGGCAAGCATGTTCATGATCAGCCGGATCAGGGTGTCCTTCTGCGCTGGATCAGACTCTGCGACCAGCAACGCCAACGCGGCCAGTCCAATATCATTGATCACCGGCTGACCTGCGGCATCCAGCAGACGGCCGTTGCGATGCAGGAAGTCGACGAACAGGTAGGCACCGCTACGCTTGTTGCCATCGGCAAATGGGTGATTCTTGATGACGAAGTACAGCAGGTGTGCCGCCTTGGCCTCGACACTGGGATAAGCAGGCTCGCCAAACACGCTCTGGTCCAGATTGCCCAGCAGAGCCGCCAGGCCATCGCTACGCTCGCGGGCGAACAGCTCGGTGGCTTCGCCACGCGCCATCAGGCTGGCCTTGAGACCGGCAAGCGCCTTGCGGGCTTCTTCTACTGTCGGCAGTACGCCGCCGGTCTGCACCAAAGGGTCAGCCAGCAAGCCTTCGTCGTAGCGTTGCAGCAGCAGGAAAGTCTGTGCATAACGACTGACAATATCCGCCAGTCCACGTCCGGCATCCGCACCCAGCTCCGGGTTGCCCGCCAGCCTGCGCACCATATGCAGCGCTGCTTCCAGTTCTCGGGCATTGGTTTCGAAGCGCTGGTGATCGAGGGTGTAACCACGGGTCAGGTGTTCACGCAGCACGCGGGTGGCCCATTGGCGGAAGCGAGTCGCACGCGCGGAATTGACCCGGTAGCCGACTGAAATGACGGCGTCCAGATTGAAATGTTCCAGGTTTCGGGTAACCTGGCGCATCCCTTCGATTCGAACCATTTCCATTTTGGAAACAGTTGCCTCCCGCATCAGTTCGCCGCTGAGATAAATGTTTTTCAGGTGTTTGGAGATGGCAGCCTTCTGCACCGCGAAAAGGCTGGCCATCTGGTCCTGCGTCAACCAAAGGCTCTCTCCTTCCAGACGCACCTCAAGTTGTCCTGCCTCACCCTCGAAAATTACCATCTCGCTCATGCCGTCACCTCACCCAACAGCACGGCAATGTCGGCCTCGGCCGTCCGCGTGCGGCCATCGATCAGGCCATTGACTGAACTGATAACGACAACGCTGGCCAGCGCGGATTGCTTGAAGTCGCCACGCACGGCATCTGCCACGCTCCAGATGAAGTCGGCAAGGTTTTGTTGGTTCATGGTGTATGGCCTACAAGGTATTGCAGCGAGTATGCCACCGAAGGTGCTTGCCAGACCCCGGTTGCCCAGGCGTCGCGGGATGCGCCAGTCCTGCGCATTTTCATGCGCTCCATGTTCGCGCAATTCATGACCCCGTCCCCCACTCTCCATGAGGGGAATTCCCTGTATCGACAAGCACTTGCCCGAGCACAACAGCAGCTTGCACCAGCGCTCTTGAAATCCTCCGGCCCGCTCCCATTTGTAACCTGACGCGCAGCCCCGGCTGCCACCCTGTTTTGACCTTTCGGACCCATCACATGACGACTACCCCTGACCATCAGCCCGACAACGTCCAGAACGACACCCCCGAAGCCACCATCGACGCTGCCCAGGCGGCTACCGACACCGCTGCGCTGCAGGCGCAGGTGCAGGAGCTGCAAGACCAGTACCTGCGTGCCCAGGCCGAAGTGCAGAACGCACGCCGCCGTGCCGACGACGAGGTGCAGAAGGCGCGCAAGTTCGGTATCGAGAGCTTTGCCGAAAGCCTGCTGCCGGTGCTGGACAGCCTGGAAGCCGCGCTGGCGATCCCGAACGGCACCGCCGAGCAGCTGCGTGAAGGCACAGATGCCACGCTGCGCCAGCTGCTGAGCGCGCTGGAGCGCAACAAGGTGATCGCGATTGCCCCGGCACAGGGCGACAAGTTCAACCCCAACCACCATCAGGCCCTCAGCGTGGTCCCCGCCCCCGAAGGCGTGACGCTGGAGCCCAACAGCATCGTCAACGTGCTGCAAAAAGGCTACCTGATTGCCGACCGCGTGCTGCGTCCGGCGCTGGTGATGGTCAGCCCGAGCTGATCGCCCTGCCGGAAGCGCAGCACATGCGACGCCGGCCTTGAAATTCTTTTCTGCAACCACATATCTGAACCAAGCGGCAGCGCCGCAGCCCGGCATACACGGGACGGACGCTGCAAACACATTGCCTCAAGGAGCCATTCAACATGGGAAAAATCATCGGTATTGACCTGGGTACCACCAACTCTTGCGTTGCCATCATGGAAGGCAACACCACGCGCGTGATCGAGAACGCCGAAGGCGCACGTACCACCCCCTCCATCGTCGCCTACCTGGAAGACGGCGAAGTACTGGTTGGCGCACCGGCCAAGCGCCAGGCTGTCACCAACCCCAAGAACACCCTGTTCGCGATCAAGCGCCTGATCGGCCGCAAGTTCACCGAGAAGGAAGTGCAGAAAGACATCGACATGATGCCTTTCTCCATCGTCGCGGCTGACAACGGCGATGCCTGGGTGGATGCCCAGGGCAAGAAGCTGGCACCGCAACAGGTCAGCGCCGAAATCCTGCGCAAGATGAAGAAGACCGCCGAGGACTACCTGGGCGAGCCCGTAACCGAAGCCGTGATCACGGTGCCGGCCTACTTCAACGACAGCCAGCGCCAGGCCACCAAGGACGCTGGCCGCATCGCCGGCCTGGACGTGAAGCGCATCATCAACGAGCCGACTGCTGCGGCCCTGGCCTTTGGCCTGGACAAGCAGGACAAGGCCGACCGCAAGATCGCTGTATATGACCTGGGCGGCGGTACCTTCGACGTCTCCATCATCGAGATTGCCGATGTTGACGGCGAGAAGCAGTTCGAAGTGCTGTCTACCAACGGCGACACCTTCCTGGGCGGCGAGGACTTCGACCAGCGCATCATCGACTACATCATCACCGAGTTCAAGAAGGAACAAGGCGTTGACCTGAGCAAGGACGTGCTGGCCCTGCAGCGCCTGAAGGAAGCTGCTGAAAAGGCCAAGATCGAGCTGTCCAGCACCACGGCTAGCGACATCAACCTGCCCTACATCACGGCCGATGCCTCCGGTCCCAAGCACCTGAACATCAAGCTGACCCGCGCCAAGCTGGAAGCCTTGGTGGAAGACCTGGTCCAGCGCTCTATCGAGCCCTGCAAGATCGCCATGAAGGATGCCGGCCTGAGCGTGAACGAGATCTCCGACGTGATCCTGGTCGGCGGCATGACGCGCATGCCCAAGGTGCAGGACACGGTGAAGGAATTCTTCGGCAAGGAGCCGCGCAAGGACGTGAACCCGGACGAAGCCGTGGCCGTCGGTGCTGCGATCCAGGGCCAGGTGCTGAGCGGCGACCGCAAGGACGTGCTGCTGCTGGACGTGACTCCGCTGTCCCTGGGCATCGAGACCATGGGCAACGTCATGACCAAGATGATCCAGAAGAACACCACGATCCCGACCAAG
>JAAYCV010000090.1 GCA_012729605.1 Ramlibacter sp.
AGTTCTACTTCCGTACCACGGACGTGACCGGTTCCATCGAGCTGCCGGCCGACAAGGAAATGGTCATGCCGGGTGACAACGTGTCCATCACCGTGAAGCTGATCGCCCCGATCGCCATGGAAGAAGGCCTGCGTTTCGCCATCCGCGAAGGCGGCCGTACCGTGGGCGCTGGCGTGGTTGCCAAGATCATCGCGTAAGGAGCATTCATACATGTCCAAGCAAAAGATCCGCATCCGCCTGAAGGCTTTCGATTACAAGCTGATCGACCAGTCCGCTGCCGAGATCGTCGATACCGCCAAGCGTACCGGCGCCATCGTCAAGGGTCCGGTGCCGCTGCCGACGCGCATGAAGCGCTTCGACATCCTGCGTTCGCCCCACGTGAACAAGAGCAGCCGTGACCAGCTGGAGATCCGCACCCACCAGCGCCTGATGGACATTGTCGACCCGACCGACAAGACCGTTGACGCGCTGATGAAGCTGGACCTGCCGGCAGGCGTGGACGTAGAGATCAAGCTGCAGTAATGCCTTGACTTGCTGGACTGCCCTGCGGGGCAGAACGGCTTGCGGCCGGGGAGCAACATCCCCGGCCGTTTTCATTGCAGGCTATTGCACAATTTTTTGGCGCAGTCTACAATGCAAGGCTTCGTGCACTTTTGCGCGCATGTTTTTTTCGTGCGCAATCCAGGTGTGCGGGGTTTTATTAACAGTCTTTCACGCAACAACGTGGCTGGCCAATTGCAGTCGGTCATGGTGAAAGTTACGGAGAAAACAATGAGTCTGAGCAAACACATGGGTTTGCTGGGCCGCAAGGTGGGCATGATGCGTGTCTTCACCGACGACGGGGAATCCATCCCTGTCACGGTGGTTGACGTGTCTGACAACCGCGTGACCCAGGTCAAGACCGAAGCTAACGACGGCTATGTGGCCCTGCAGGTCACGTATGGCAAGCGCCGCGCCTCGCGCGTCACCAAGCCGCAAGCCGGCCATCTGGCAAAAGCTGGCGTCGAAGCCGGCGAGGTCGTTCGTGAATTCCGCGTGACTGAAGAAACCGCTGGCAAGTACGCCGCCGGTACTGCCCTGCCTGTGACCGAGCTGTTCAGCGTCGGCCAGAAGGTGGACGTGCAGGGTACTTCGATCGGTAAGGGCTACGCTGGTACCATCAAGCGCCACAACTTCAGTTCCCAGCGTGCTTCGCACGGTAACAGCCGTTCGCACCGTGTGCCCGGCTCCATCTCCATGGCACAAGACCCCGGTCGCGTGTTCCCCGGCAAGAAGATGACCGGCCACATGGGCGATGAAACCGTCACCACGCAAAATCTGTCCGTCGTGCGTATCGACGAAGCTCGTCAGCTGCTGCTGATCAAGGGTGCCATTCCTGGTGCCAAGGGTGGCTTCGTGTCCGTGCGTCCGGCCGTGAAGGCTAAAGCAGCCGAAGGAGCCAACTGATGCAAATCGAACTCCTGAATGAACAAGGTCAGTCCGCAGCCGCTGTGGACGTGAACGAGACCGTCTTCAGCCGCGATTACAACGAAACGCTGGTGCACCAGATGGTGGTGGCCTATCAGGCCAATGCCCGCCAGGGTACGCGTCAGCAGAAGAACCGCGAAACCGTCAAGCACTCTACCAAGAAGCCGTTCCGTCAGAAGGGCACTGGTAACGCACGTGCCGGTATGACGTCTTCCCCGATCTGGCGTGGAGGCGGTCGCGCTTTCCCGAATACGCCTGAAGAAAACTTCAGCCAGAAGATCAACAAGAAGATGTACCGCGTGGGCATGTCCGTGATCCTGTCGCAGCTGGTGCGCGACGGTCGCCTGTCCGTGGTGGACAACCTGACGGTTGATACTCCCAAGACCAAGGCCCTGGCTTCCAAGTTCAAGGCCATGAATCTGGACTCCGTGCTGGTGATCACCGAAAACGTCGATGAGAACCTGTACCTGGCTTCCCGCAACCTCGGCCACGTGCTGGTTGTCGAGCCGCGTTATGTCGATCCCCTGTCCCTGGTCTACTACAAGAAAGTCCTGGTGACCAAGGCTGCACTCGACAAGCTGCAGGAGATGTTCGCATGAGCACGAAGAAATTTGACGAAGGCCGTCTGATGGCCATTCTGGTGGCTCCCGTCGTGTCCGAAAAGGCCACCATGGTTGCCGAAAAATCCAATGTCGTTACCTTCAAGGTGCTGCAGGACGCTAGCAAGCCCGAGATCAAGGCCGCTGTTGAACTGCTGTTCAACGTGGAAGTGACCGGCGTGTCCGTAGTCAACACCAAGGGCAAGGTCAAGCGCTTCGGCCGTAGCATCGGTCGCCGCAACAACGTGCGCAAGGCCTATGTGTCCCTCAAGGAAGGTGCCGAGCTGAACCTGTCTGGGGAGGCTGCTTAATCATGGCTGTTATCCAAATCAAACCGACCTCCTCTGGTCGCCGTCACGCCATCAAGGTGTCCCGTGACCACCTGCACAAGGGTGCCGGTTACGCTCCCCTGCTGGAACCCCAGTTCCAGAAGGCCGGCCGTAACCACAATGGTCACATCACCGTGCGCCACAAGGGCGGCGGTCATCGCCACCACTACCGTGTGGTCGACTTTGTGCGCGCTGACAAGGACGGCATCCCCGCCAAGGTCGAGCGTATCGAATACGATCCGAACCGTACCGCGCACATCGCGCTGGTGTGCTACGCCGACGGCGAGCGCCGCTACCACATCGCTCCGCGCCACCTGGAAGTGGGCGCCAGCATCGTGAGCGGCTCTGAAGCGCCGATCCGCGTGGGCAATACCCTGCCGATCCGCAACATCCCGGTCGGTTCCACCATCCACTGCATCGAGCTGAAGGCAGGCAAGGGCGCGCAGATTGCACGCTCCGCTGGTACTTCCGCTACCCTGCTGGCCCGCGAAGGCGTGTACGCCCAGGTGCGTCTGCGCTCCGGTGAAGTCCGCCGCATCCACATCGAATGCCGCGCCACCATCGGTGAAGTCGCCAACGAAGAGCACAGCCTGCGCCAACTGGGCAAGGCCGGTGCCAAGCGCTGGCTGGGTATCCGCCCGACCGTACGCGGCGTTGCCATGAACCCGATCGACCACCCGCATGGTGGTGGTGAAGGTCGTACCGGTACCGGTATGGCGCCTGTCGATCCGTGGGGCAACCTGACCAAGGGCTACCGTACTCGTAACAACAAGCGCACGCAGTCCATGATTGTGTCGCGTCGCAAGAAATAAGGGGTAGACAATGGCTCGTTCTCTCAAAAAGGGTCCATTCGTAGACCATCACCTGATGGCCAAGGTTGAAAAGGCCGTCGAAACCCATGACAAGAAGCCGGTGAAGACCTGGTCGCGTCGCTCCATGATCCTGCCCGAGTTCATCGGTCTGACGATCGCCGTGCACAACGGCAAGCAGCACGTGCCGGTTTATGTGACTGACCAGATGGTTGGTCACAAGCTGGGTGAATTTGCCCTGACCCGTACCTACAAGGGTCACGCGGCAGACAAGAAAGCGAAGAGATAAGGAAAGACCATGGAAACACGTGCAATTGTTCGTGGCGTCCGTCTGTCGGTCGATAAAGGCCGTCTGGTCGCCGACATGATTCGTGGCAAGAAAGTGGATCAGGCCCTGCAGATCCTGACGTTCACGCAGAAGAAAGCTGCCGTGATCATCAAGAAGGCCCTGGAGTCCGCCATTGCCAACGCCGAGCACAACGACGGTGCCGATATCGACGATCTGAAGGTCAAGACCATCTACGTCGAACAAGGCCCGACGCTCAAGCGCTTCACCGCCCGCGCCAAAGGCCGCGGTAACCGTATCAGCAAGCCCACGTGCCACGTGTACGTGACGGTTGGCAACTGAAAGGTGTAAGCAATGGGACAAAAAATTCATCCTACCGGTTTCCGCCTGGCGGTAAGCCGTAACTGGAACAGCCGTTGGTATGCCAACAACCGTGACTTCGCCGGCATGCTGGCCGAAGACATCAAGGTTCGCGAATACCTGGCCAAGAAACTGAAGAACGCTTCTGTTTCCCGCATCCTGATCGAGCGCCCTGCCAAGAGCGCCCGCATCACGATCTTCTCCGCTCGTCCGGGCGTGGTGATCGGCAAGAAGGGTGAGGACATCGAAAACCTGAAGCGCGAACTGAACACCATGCTGGGTGTTCCGGTGGCCGTGAACATCGAAGAAGTGCGCAAGCCCGAAATCGATGCCAAGCTGATCGCCGACAGCATCACCCAGCAGCTGGAAAAGCGCATCATGTTCCGCCGCGCCATGAAGCGCGCCATGCAGAACGCCATGCGCATGGGTGCCCAGGGCATCAAGATCATGTCTGCCGGTCGTCTGAACGGCATCGAGATCGCCCGTACCGAGTGGTACCGTGAAGGCCGTGTGCCGCTGCACACGCTGCGCGCCGACATCGACTACGGTGTGTCCGAAGCAGAAACCACCTACGGCATCATCGGTGTCAAGGTGTGGGTCTACAAGGGCGACAATCTGGGCCGCAACGACGTGCCCGTGGCAGCCGAACCGCGTGAAGACGAGCGTCGTCCGCGTGGCCGTCGCGATGGCCGCGGCAACGACCGTCCGCGCACCCGCCGCATCGGTGGCAACACCGCTCCGGCTGATGGCAGCGACAAGCCGGCTGAAGCCTCTGGCGCAGCCACCCCCGCCGTTAAGCGCGTCCGTAACGCGCCCGCTGCAGCAGCGGACGGCACCGCAGCCGAATAATCCTGTTCGGCTGACCTAGGAGAAGAATCATGCTGCAACCTGCACGCAGAAAATACCGCAAAGAGCAGAAAGGCCGCAACACCGGTCTGGCTACCCGTGGCAACGAGGTGTCCTTCGGTGATTTCGGTCTGAAGTCGACCGACCGTGGTCGCCTGACTGCCCGTCAAATCGAATCTGCACGTCGTGCGATTTCCCGTCACGTGAAGCGTGGCGGCCGCATCTGGATCCGTGTGTTCCCCGACAAGCCGATTTCCCAGAAGCCCGCAGAAGTGCGTATGGGTAACGGTAAGGGTAACCCGGAGTACTACGTGGCTGAAATCCAGCCCGGCAAGATGCTGTTTGAAATCATGGGCGTTCCCGAGCAACTGGCACGTGAAGCGTTCACGCTGGCCGCTGCCAAGCTGCCGCTGCGCACCACGTTTGCCGAGCGCCGTCTGGGCGCCTGATCAGGAGGATGACTATTATGAAAACGACTGATCTGCGCAACAAGGACATCGCTGGCGTCGAGGCCGAAATCAAGGACCTGCAAAAGGCCCACTTCGGTCTGCGCATGCAAAAGGGCACCCAGCAACTGCAAAACACGGCTGCACTGCGCCAGACGCGCCGTGACATCGCTCGCGCCAAGACTATTCTTGCCGAGAAGAAACAAGCCGCCAAGTAATCAAGGAGTGACAACATGACGGAAGCAAAAACCTCCCTCAAGCGCACCTTGGTTGGCAAGGTGGTAAGCGACAAGCGCAACAAGACCGTGACTGTGATGATCGAGCGTCGCGTGATGCACCCGATCTACGGCAAGATCATGATCAAGACCAGCAAGTACCACGCTCACGACGAGAATGGTGAGTACAAGCTGGGCGACATCATCGAGATTACCGAGAGCCGTCCGCTGTCGAAGACCAAGAACTGGGTGGCAACCCGCCTGGTTCAGAAGGCTGCTGTGGTCTGATCCCACCCATCCTTCCGGCCTGCCCCATCGGGTGCAGGCTGTAACGCCCCACTCCTACCGGATGGGGCGTTTTTTTGTGCCTGTGGCTTACAGGGCCAGCATCAGGTAGTGTGTGCCGGCGTGTGGGTTGTAGTAGTACGTCGGGATCTCGACAAAGCCCAGCTCCTCGTACAGGGCGCGGGCGGCCTCCATCTCGCTGATGGTGTCCAATAGTACGTGCTGGTAGCCGGCCATGCGGGCCGCGTCCAGAATGCCCTCGGTCAGCGTACGGCCCAGGCCAAAACCGCGGAACATGGGACGCACGTACAGGCGCTTCATCTCGGCAGCATCGGCGTAGTCGGAATCAGGCAGGGGGCGCATGGCGCAGCAGCCGGCCACGGCGCCATCGACCAGGGCCAGCAGCAAGGCACCACCGGGCGGCGTGTAGTCGCCGGGAAATTCGGCCATTTCGCGTTCGAAATCCTGGAAATCCAGTGGAATATCCAGACTGTCTGCGTATTCCTGGACGATCTGGCGTGCTTGGTCAAGCAGCTGCCCGTCGGTCACGGTCAGCAGGCTGATGGTAGGCGGCGCTTCAGGGAGATCAGGCATGCAATCAGAAGGAAGAAGATGACAGGGCGGCCAGCCACCAGACCAGGCCGATGCACAGGCAGAGCAACACTAGCGCCAGCAGGCGACGAGTCGCAGTGTCCTGGCTGGGAGGCGTGTTGGCGGGCAAGGTCTTGTTGCCGTCCAGCATGGGCCGAATCAGTGGCTTGCGCCGTATCAGGCTCTGGTACAGTACAGCCAGCACGTGCAGGGCGATAAAGACCAGTATCAGGTTTTGCCCCCAGTGATGCACGCGGGTAAACCACTGGCTGCGCTCCTCGGAAACCAGGCTCGCCAAGGGGCCGGCAAAGGCGATATCGTCGGTGCTGAACAGCCCGCTCACGGCCTGGGCCAGCAACAGCAGCAGCATCAGCAGGATCGACCAGGAACCGGATGGAGTGTGGCCTGGGGCGTCTGCTTCGTCGCGATGCACTGAGGCTTGTTGCATCAGGCTGCACGGATGCAGCTGCAAGGCCGCAAAGCGTGACCAGCGACCGCCGACCAGGCCCCAGACAAGCCGGAACAGCAGCAGGCCACAGACCAGCTGGCCGAGGCGGATATGCCAGTCCATCCAGAGACCGCCCAGGCTGGCGGTAATGAACATGCCGGCAACCAGCAGCACCAGCAGCCAGTGAAACAGGCGGGTAGGAAGATCCCAGATCCGGATCGGCGTACGGGAAGAAGGTGGTGTCATCAGGAATCGTGCTGGGGCTTCTGACAGCAAGGCAAGAGATGAATCTTTTACTCTATCACAGGGCTACGGCAGCTGACTTATAG
>JAAYCV010000091.1 GCA_012729605.1 Ramlibacter sp.
ATCGGCCTGGCCACTGACGTGGCCGACCACCACGGTGAGATCGGGCAGATCAGCCAGCTCGGCGGCGATGGCATCGACCGCCTCCTCGCAGGCCTGGACAAAGGCCGGGCGCAGCCACAGATCAGCGGGAGAATAGCCACAGACCGACATTTCGCCAGTCAGCACCAGTTGCGCGCCTTGCGCATGGGCCTGGCGCGCCGCCTCGACGATGCGGCGGACGTTGCCGGAAAAATCTCCGACCGTGGGATTGAGCTGGGCGACACAAAGGGACAGTGACATGGCAGGCCATCAGAAAAAGTCAGGGCACGCAGGCCGATGCGGCATTATGAACCAGGTCCTAGTCCGCTTCAGCGGCCTGGGCTTGGCAGCACCTGACGCAAGGCCTGGCTGACCTCGGCCAGGCAGGCATCGCGATCGCCGCCGGAGCCGAACGGCATCCAGTCGCCCAGCCGACCCAACTCGGCGCGCACGGCGCTGAACGGATTCAGCGCATCGGTCAGACTTTCCTGCGCCTGCTGCCTGAGATCGGACATGGACCAGCCTGCCTTGACCTGTTCCCATTCGGGATGGCCACGCGCTGGTGCCAGCGCCTCGATCACGCCCGACAGGCGGTGTGCCAGCTTGCCTTCGCCACTGGCCTCATCGGCCAGGCGCAGCTTGTCCATGGCGGCATGGCCGCGCTGCTCCAGCGCCAGCAGCAGGCGCAGCAGCTGATCCGTCAGCACCAGCAGCACCGGGTCTTCCAGCGTCAGCTCCTGCACGCCCTGCATGCGGTTGTCGATCTTGCGCCACAGCGGCCGCCAGCCCTGGCTGGCCAGGCCGCCGATGGTGGCACCGAGCGTGGTACCGGTGCCAAAGGACAGGCCAGCCAGCGCCACATCGGCTACGGCGCCAATGCCGGCACCGACGGCTGCGCCCATGCCCAGCTTCTTGCCGGCTTCCTTCAGCACCTCGGGGTTGAACAAATCATCTTCCCAGCGGCCCTGCAGGCCGGGCAGACTGGCAAGTTCGGCATCGTCCGGGCGGAAGGCCTGGATCGCGAGCAACTCATCGACGCTGCGGCGCGCGCGCGTCAGCACCGCCTCGCGGAAATCGCGCACATGGGTCTGCTGGCGTTCGCTGTCGGCGTGCTCCTCGGCGCTGATGACACGGCGCATGGCGGCCAGATCGATCAGGGTATCGGCCACGGCGCGGCAGCTGGCCCGACGGCGCGCTTCCTGCTCCTGCTCCAGCCAGGACACGACTTCGAGCAATTCCTCGCGATGCGGACTCAGCAGCGTGGCCAGGTCGCCGTACAGGCGGCGTTCGGCACCAATAAAGGGTGCCACTGCATCGAAAGCGATCTGTACATGCAGATTGGCATCGAGCATGGCCTGGTCCCAGGCCTGTTCGCGGCTATCAGGCGAGGCGACGAAGTTGAGCACCGGCATCACCGGACGCGCGCACCAGGTCAGGATCTCGCACTCGGCGCGGTGCTTGGGCAGCACCGCTTCGCGCGTGTCGATCACGTACATGGCGGCATCGGCCTGCTCCAGCAAGATGCGTAATACCTTGGCCTCCTGCTCGAAGGTGCCGCGCGCCTCCGGGCCCTGCAGAAAGGCGCGTACCTTGTCGGGGCGGCTGATGCCGGGCTGGGTGTTGAGGTAATCGAGCAGCGCCACGGAATCTTCCAGCCCCGGCGTGTCGTAGAAGCGCACGGCGGCGGCACCGTCCACGCGCAGCTCGATGCTTTCGGCATGGCGCGTGGTACCAGGCCGGTCGGACACCTCGCCAAACGCCACCTGCCGCGTCAGCGTGCGCAGCAGCGAGGTCTTGCCGGCATTGGTGTGGCCGACGACAGCGATGTGCAGGGGCTGTTTCATGCGTTCTCTCCGGAGTTGGCAGCGACCGGTTGGCGCAGCCAGGCCAGCGCCTGCGCGTCCTGCGACCAGACCGGCGCCTGCAGCTCACTGGCCTGCAACCACTGCTGCCAGCGCTGCTGCGCCTGCGCATCGGTGGCCTGTGGGCCCTGCAGCCACAATGCCAGCGTGGCACCGCTGGCAGCCTGCAGGTCACGCAGCAGGCGCGCCGTGCCACGATCCGGACTGCTGCCGGCCCAGACGGCAACCAGCAGGCGCGCTGGATGCAGTTCCTGTACCTTTTGCAGCAGTGCAGCGCGCTCTTCGCTGCTGCCGCTCAGGTTCTGTTGCCAGCAGCGGTCATCGGGCTGCAGACTGGCGGGCGACCAGGGCCAATCCGGCGGCAATTCAAAACCGATCAGGGCCGGCTCGCCGGGCGCGGCTGCCGGATCATGCGTGTAGCGGGACGACTGCAGGGGTGCGTCACGCTCCGGATCGATCACTTCCGGTGGCGGGTCCAGCGCCTCGAAACGTGCCAGCAAGCGGCGCACATAGGGATCGCTCAGATCCACCTGCAGCCGCGATTGCGCCCAGCGCCAGGCCAGCAGGCAGAGCACGGCCAGCAGCAGGCGCGGGATCAGGCCATAGACAACCACGCAACCCATCAGCCACCAGGCCCAGGCACGCTGGTCACCACCCTCGCCCAGGCCGGCCGCGTGTACCGAGGCGGCATCGGGCAAGGGGAAGCCCAGCTGCGCCGGCAGCCAGCCAGTGAGATGGACAAAGCCACGGAAGAAATCGTCGCTGAGGATGGTGGTTTCCCAGCTCAGGCGGTAGGCGTGGAAGG
>JAAYCV010000015.1 GCA_012729605.1 Ramlibacter sp.
AGCAGCACCAGCACCAGCATCGGCAGGTAGTAGGGGTGGGCGCGGATGCGGTCACCCGAGGCCAGCACCACGTCCAGCTCGTAGCTGCCGGCGATATGGCCAAGCAGCAGCACGCCGCCCAGCAGGGCCAGCCCGCCGGCGCCCGTGACGGTCAGCGCCATGCGCGCGCCGCGGCGCGCGTCCTTGCGGTGGTGCCAGTAACCGATCAGCAGGAAGGAGAACAGGCTGGTCAACTCCCAGAAGAACACCAGCTGTACCAGGTTGCCCGACAGCACCACGCCAAGCATGGCGCCCATGAAGGCGAGGAAGAAGGAGAAGAAGCGCGGTACCGGATCGTCCTTGGACATGTAGTAGCGCGCATAGAGGGCCACCAGCATGCCGATGCCGGTGACCAGCATGGCAAACATCCAGGCAAAACCGTCGACCCGGATGATGAAGTTGAGGCCGACATTCGGCAGCCAGACCCATTCCTCGCGCAGCACGTGGCCGGCCTGCAGTTCAGGGAACATCAGCGCGACCTGCACCAGGGCAGCAAGGGCTACCAGTGCGGAGAGGGTTGCAGCAGCGTTACGGGCGTGGGTAGGCAGCAGGGCTGCCAGGGCGCTCCCTAGGAACGGCAGCGCCAGCAGGAGCATCAAGGTCATGCAGGCGTCGGAGGTTGGGGGTGGGCAGATGGCGCCACGGGCACGATGCACCCGCTTCCGACCCATGCAGGATGGGCCAAATGGCAATTTGTCCTGATTTTATGGGCATTTGCCTGCGGTTACGCCAGAAACCGCAGGCAACCCGTCAATCAGGTAGGACTTATTCGGCGTATTCCGACAGCGGGATGCAGCTGCAGAACAGGTTGCGGTCGCCGTAGACGTTGTCCACGCGGCCAACCGGCGGCCAGTACTTGACCGTGCCCGGCAGGCGGCCGGCCAGCGCTGCGCCGGTGTCGCGGCTGTAGGGATGTGCCCAGTCGGCAGCCAGCAGGCTGTCGGCCGTGTGCGGCGCATTCTTCAGCGGGTTGTCGTCCTGCGGCCAGGCACCTTGCTCGACCTGGCGGATTTCCTCGCGGATGGCGATCATGGCCTGGATGAAGCGCTCCAGCTCTTCCAGCGTCTCGCTCTCGGTCGGCTCCACCATCAGCGTGTTGGCCACCGGGAAGCTCAGCGTCGGCGCGTGGAAGCCATAATCGGCCAGACGCTTGGCCACGTCCTCGGCCATCACGCCGCTGGTGTCCTTCAGGCCGCGCAGGTCCAGGATACATTCGTGCGCGACGTGGCCGTTGGCGCTGGCGTACAGCGTCGGGTAGTGGTCGGCCAGGCGCTTGCTGATGTAGTTGGCGCTCAGGATGGCGGCTTCGGTGGCCTGGGTCAGGCCGTCGGCACCCATCATGCGGATGTACATCCAGGTGATCGGCAGCACGCTGGCGTTGCCGTAGGGCGCGGCACTGACGGCACCGATGGTGCGCTGGTCACCGCCGGTCTGGTGGCCGGGCAGGTAGGGCACCAGGTCTTCCACCACGCAGACCGGACCGACGCCGGGGCCGCCGCCACCGTGCGGGATGCAGAAGGTCTTGTGCAGGTTCAGGTGGCTGACGTCACCGCCAAACTCGCCCGGTGCGGCCACGCCGACCATGGCGTTCATGTTGGCACCGTCCAGGTAGACGCGGCCACCATGGCTGTGCACCAGCTCGCACAGCGCCTTGACCTGCTGCTCGAACACGCCGTGCGTGCTCGGGTAGGTGATCATGACGCAGGCCAGCTGCTCGCTGTGTTTCTCGCACTTGGCCTTCAGGTCGTCCATGTCGACGTTGCCCTGGGCGTCGGTGGCGGTGACCACCACCTTCAGGCCGGCCATGATGGCGCTGGCAGGGTTGGTGCCGTGGGCACTGGCCGGGATCAGGCAGATGTCGCGCTGGCTTTGGCCGCGCGCTTCCTGCCAGGCCTTGATCGCCAGCAGGCCGGCGTACTCGCCCTGCGAACCGGCGTTGGGCTGCAGGCTGACATCGGCATAGCCGGTGATGTTGGACAGCCAGCGGCGCAGCTGCTGATCCAGCTCGGCGTAACCGGCCTGCTGTTCCAACGGGGCAAACGGGTGCACGTTGGCGAACTCGGCCCAGGTGATCGGGATCATCTCGCTGGTGGCGTTCAGCTTCATGGTGCAGCTGCCCAGCGGGATCATGCTGCGGTCCAGCGCGAGGTCCTTGTCGGACAGGGTGCGGATGTAGCGCAGCATGCCGGTTTCGCTGTGGTGCGAGTTGAATACCGGGTGCGTCATGAAGTCGCTGCTGCGGCGCAGCGCTTCGGGGATCAAGTCGGCAGCGGATTGTTCCAGCGCGTCAAAGTCGGGCAGGGTCTTGCCTTCGCCGAAGATGCTCCACAGCAGCTCGACATCGGCGCGCGTGTGGGTCTCGTCCAGCGAGATGCACAGGTAGCTATCCCAGGCCTTGCGCAGGTTGGCACCCAGCTGCACGGCGCGTGCGGCCAGGGCGTCGGTCGCGTCATCGGTCTTCAGGCTGATGGTGTCGAAGGCGGTGTCGCCATGCAGGTTGGCATGGCCCAGCTGCTGCAGGCCGGCAGCCAGGATCGCGGTCAGGCGCGCGACGCGGCTGGCGATGCGCTTCAGGCCTTCGGGGCCGTGGTAGACCGCGTACATGCTGGAGATGATGGCCGGCAGCGCCTGCGCGGTACAGATGTTGCTGGTGGCCTTTTCGCGGCGGATGTGCTGTTCGCGTGTCTGCAGCGCCAGGCGATAGGCCGGCTTGCCGTGCACGTCCACGCTGACGCCGACCAGACGGCCGGGCATGCTGCGCTTGAAGTTGTCCATGCAGGCCATGAAGCCGGCGTGCGGGCCGCCGGCACCCATCGGCATGCCAAAGCGTTGCGCACAGCCGACCACGATGTCGGCGCCCATTTCACCGGGCGTCTTCAGCAGCGTCAGTGCCAGCAGGTCGCTGGCCATGATGACGGCGGCGTTCTTGGCGTGGATCTTGTCGGATTCGGCGCTCCAGTCCATCAGCCAGCCGCTGCTGGCCGGGTACTGGATCAGCGCGGCAAAGTAGTCGTCAGCGGCGATGGCGGCATCCCATTCGGCGTGCGACTGCACCACCTTGATGCTCAGGCCCAGCGGCGCGGCGCGCGTCTGCATCACCTCGATCGTCTGCGGATGTGCGTCACCACTGACGATGATCACGTTGCCCTTGGCCTTCACCGTGCGCTTGGCCAGCGTCATGGCTTCGGCGGCGGCGGTGGCTTCATCCAGCATGGAGGCGTTGGCAATCGGCATGCCGGTCAGTTCGGCGACCATGGTCTGGAAGTTCACCAGCGCTTCCATGCGGCCCTGGCTGATCTCGGCCTGGTAGGGCGTGTACGAGGTGTACCAGGCGGGGTTTTCCAGCACGTTGCGCAGGATCACCGTGGGCAGGTGGTTGCTGTAGTAGCCCTGGCCGATGAAGCTCTTCATCTGGTGCTGGTTCTTGCCGGCGATGGCCTTCAGTTCGGCCAGTGCATCGGCTTCGGTGATGGCGGCGGGCAGATCCATCGCGGCAGTGCGGCGGATATTTGCCGGCACGATGGAATCGATCAGGGACTGGCGCGAGGCTTCACCGATCACCGACAGCATGTGCTGTTCGTCTTCGGCAGTGATGCCGATGTGGCGGGCGATGAATTCGCTGGCATTTTCCAGGGAGGACAGGGCAGGGCGGGACATGG
>JAAYCV010000092.1 GCA_012729605.1 Ramlibacter sp.
GTGCCTTGACGGCGGCGCTGGTGTTGGCGTACACCACCACCTTGCGATCCGGATGGGCATCGCAGAAGGCGCTGAATTCATCGATCGGGCAGCCCAGGTCCAGCGAGCAAGTCGCGTCCAGATCCGGCATCAGCACGGTTTTTTCCGGGCTCAGGATCTTGGCCGATTCGCCCATGAAGCGCACGCCAGCCACGACCAGGGTCTGCGCCTCATGGTCACGGCCAAAACGCGCCATTTCCAGCGAATCCGACACGCAGCCACCGGTAGCCAGCGCCAGATCCTGCAGGTCGCCATCCACATAGTAGTGCGCCACCAGCACGGCATTGCGCGCCTTGAGCAACTCGGCCGACTGCTGCATCAGCGCGTCGCGCTCGGCGGTGCTGAGCTGCGGCGGCACCTTGGCCCAGGCATGGGCGGTACAGGTCGCGCCTTCGGCGTCCTGCAGCGGAAAATCAAACTGGCGAACGGGGGATTCGATCATGCTATGTCTCTCTCTTTCACTGGGGGCACTGCCGTAGCGGCCGGCTGTGCCATTGCCGCGTATTGTCTCGCAGATTGGAGTCGGCCCGGAGCTGCAAGTTCAACCGGCGCGCTCCTGGGTCAGCCAGTCCAGTACCGGAATCGTGCCCGGCAACACCGGATCGACCTGCACCGGCAGCTGCTGCCAGCTGTAATGCTGGCCCTCGTGCATGCACAGCTCGCCTTCCCAGGCCGTCACCTTGCAGAAATGCAGCTGTACCAGGGCATGCGGATAATCGACCACGCTATCGCGCCAGGGCTGTACCGTCGTGATACGTACGCCGATTTCCTCCTGCAGCTCACGCCGCAGCGCCTGCTCCACCGACTCGCCCTGCTCCAGCTTGCCGCCCGGAAACTCCCAGTAGCCGGCATAGACCTTGCCCGGCGGGCGGCTGGTCAGCAGAAAGCTGCCATCGGGCTGCAGCAGCACGCCCACGGCAACCTGCACCAGCTGGCGTGCTTCGCCTGTGGCAGCATCATCTCGCGGGCGATCGCCATCGGCGACCAGCGGTTGCGCTTGGGTATAGCGGCTCATGCGCTCTGCCTTCCGGCATAGTCCCTGGCAAACTGATAGGCCACACGGCCACTGCGCGAACCGCGTTCCAGCGCCCAGACCAGCGCCTCAGGCTCGGCAGCGCTCATCGCCGATTCCGGCACACCCAGGCTGCGCAGCCACTGGCGCACAATCGCCAGATACTCGTCCTGGCTGAACGGGTAGAAACTGATCCACATGCCAAAACGCTCGGACAGGGAGATCTTCTCCTCCACCACTTCACCCGGATGCACCTCGCCATCAGGCGTATGCTGGTAGCTGAGGTTTTCCTTCATGTATTCGGGCAATAGGTGACGGCGGTTGCTGGTGGCGTAGATCAGCACATTCGGCGTAGCCGCCGCGATCGAGCCGTCCAGCATGGACTTGAGCGCCTTGTAGCCGATCTCGCCTTCGTCAAAGCTCAGGTCGTCACAGAAGATGATGAATTTTTCCGGGCGCTGCGCCACCAATTCGGCGATATCCGGCAGGTCCACCAGATCAGTCTTGTCCACCTCGATCAGGCGCAGGCCCTGATCCGCGTAGGCGTGCAGGCAGGCGCGCACCAGCGAGGACTTGCCGGTACCGCGCGAGCCGGTCAGCAGCACGTTGTTGGCGGGACGGCCAGCGACAAACTGCTCGGTATTGCGCACCAGGCGTTCCTTCTGGCCATCGATTTCCTGCAGGTCCTGCAGCGCCATCACCGCCACGTGACGCACGGGCTCCAGCACGCCGACCTGGCCCATCATGCCGCGCCCGCGGCGGCGATAGCGGAAGGCAATCGAGGCATCCCAGTCCGGTTGCTGCAGCGGCTGCGGCAGCACCTGTTCCAGCCGCTCCAGCACGGCTTCGGCACGCATCAACAGTTTTTCAAAAGCGACATTCATTTTCTTGGGCAGACAGTAAAGGCAAGAGTTCAAGCATACATCAGCCGCCAGCATGACAAAGGCCGCCGGGTTTCCCCGGCGGCCTTTGTTCTAGGCGCTAGTGCGCGTGTATCAGGCGGTTTCGCCGTACACGACCACGTTCACGTCCACCACCACATCGGTGTGCAGAGCCACCTGGACGGTGTTGTCGCTCACGGTCTTGATCTGGCCGTTGGGCATGCGGATCTGGGACTTGTGCACTTCGTAACCTTGCTTGACCAGTTCGTCAGCAATGTCGTGGTTGGTCACGGAGCCGAACAGACGGCCATCCACGCCAGCCTTCTGGGTCAGCTTGATGGACAGGCCTTCCATCTTCTGGCCCAGGGCTTCGGCAGCAGCCAGCTTCTCGGCAGCAGCCTTTTCCAGTTCGGCGCGCTTGGCTTCAAACTCTTTCAGGGCAGCTTCGGTGGCACGACGGGCACGGCCGGAGGGGATCAGGAAGTTGCGGGCGAAGCCGTCCTTGACCTTGACCACGTCACCCAGGTTGCCCAGGTTCACGACTTTGTCGAGCAGAATGATTTGCATGATTGGGACTCCTTGGCTTAGATCTTGTGCTGATCGGTGTAGGGCAGCAGGGCCAGGAAACGGGCGCGCTTGATGGCGGTGTTCAGCTGGCGCTGGTAGATCGCGCGGGTGCCGGTCAGGCGAGCCGGGATGATCTTGCCGTTTTCAGCGATGAAATCGCGCAGCGTATCCACGTCCTTGTAGTCGATTTCCTCGACCTTGGCGACGGTGAAGCGGCAGAAGCGCTTGCGCTTGAACAGCAGGGATTGGGTATTGCGCTTGGGACGCTTGTCTTTGTTGCTCTTGAAGGCCATGATGGACTCCTGAAAATCTGTTTAAAAAGGGTTGTCTCGTGCTATCGGCATGAAGTCCTGAAGGTGGAACACCAGCCGCGTACTGCTGCTGACGCCTGCCCCGCGACGTACCGGCGTGGCCAGAAAGCCGCTGAATCGTGCCGGTTGCCCCAGGCTGAGGCGATTCAGCTGTTCTGCCATCGGCCCGATGGCGACACACGCCACCTGGGCACTGACCTTGCGCACACTGCCGGCTTCGTGCTGTTCGGATGTGTGCGTCAGCACACCATCGACAACAGGGACGCCGGCGGGCGTCATTCGCAAGGGGCCACGTTCGACCAGTTCTGCCGTCAGTTCCAACTGGTTGACGGCGACGGGTACGGGGGATTCCACTCGCGCTTCTTGACCTGTGATCAGGAAGCGTCAGCCTCGCTGGCCTGTGCAGTCTTGCGCGCTTCTTCGCGCTCGACGGCCTTCATCATGGTGGAAGGAGCCGTTTCGGCCTTCTTCTTCTGCACGGTCATGTTGCGCAGCACGGCGTCGTTGAACTTGAACGCGTGTTCCAGCTCGGCCATCACGGCCTGGTCGGCTTCGATGTTCAGGCACAGGTAGTGCGCCTTGTTCAGCTTGTTGATCTGGTAAGCCAGTTGACGGCGACCCCAGTCTTCGACGCGATGGATCTTGCCGTTGCCAGCAGTAACCATGCCCTTGTAGCGTTCCAGCATGGCAGGAACCTGTTCGCTCTGATCCGGGTGGATCAGCAGAATGATCTCGTAATGACGCATGAAAACTCCTTGTGGAAGTAAGCTGCCCACAGCGCCAGGATGCGGTGCAGCAAGGTGAAACCGTAGATTATAGCTTGCCTGCGATGCAGGCTGCAAGTTATTTGGGCAACAACGCCCTGCCCCGTGGCAGAAACGACAAGGGACTGCCGCAGCAGTCCCTTGTCATGCCAACCGGACTCAGCCGGTTTCAGGGCATCAGGCCTTGGCCAGACCCTTCCAGGTCTCGATCACCGTGTCGGGGTTCAGCGAGATGGACACGATGCCTTCCTGTGCCAGCCACTGGGCAAAGTCCGGGTGGTCGCTGGGGCCCTGGCCGCAGATACCCACGTACTTGCCCTGCGCCTTGCAGGCGGCGATGGCGCGGCTCAGCAGCGCCTTGACGGCCGGATCGCGCTCGTCGAAGTCGGCTGCCAGCAGCTCCAGGCCGGAGTCGCGGTCCAGGCCCAGGGTCAGCTGGGTCAGGTCGTTGGAGCCGATGCTGAAGCCATCGAAGTACTCCAGGAACTGCTCGGCCAGGATGGCGTTGCTCGGCACTTCGCACATCATGATCAGGCGCAGGCCGTTGTCGCCGCGCTTCAGGCCCTGCTCGGCCAGCAGCTCGGTCACCTTGGCCGCCTGGCCCAGGGTACGCACGAACGGGATCATGATCTCGACGTTGGTCAGGCCCATGTCATTGCGCACGCGCTTCAGTGCTTCGCATTCCATGGCAAAGGCTTCGGCGAAGTCCTCGCTCACGTAACGTGCGGCACCACGGAAGCCCAGCATCGGGTTCTCTTCTTCCGGCTCATAGCGGCTGCCGCCGATCAGCTTGCGGTACTCGTTGCTCTTGAAGTCGGACATGCGCACGATCACCGGCTTGGGCCAGAAGGCTGCGGCAATGGTGGCAATGCCTTCGGCAACCTTGTCCACGTAGAAGGCACGCGGGGAAGCGTGACCACGCGCTACCGACTCGACCGCCTTCTTCAGGTCGGCATCGATGTTCGGGTAGTCCAGGATCGCCTTCGGGTGCACGCCGATGTTGTTGTTGATGATGAACTCCAGGCGGGCCAGACCCACGCCGCTGTTGGGCAGCTGGCAGAAGTCGAAGGCCAGCTGCGGGTTGCCAACGTTCATCATGATCTTGGTGTCGATTTCGGGCATGGTGCCACGCTCGACTTCGGTCACTTCCATGTCCAGCAGGCCATCGTAGATGCGGCCGGTATCGCCTTCGGCGCAGCTCACGGTCACCAGGGTGCCGTCCTTCAGCAGGTCGGTGGCATCGCCACAGCCGACCACGGCCGGGATGCCCAGTTCACGCGCGATGATGGCGGCGTGACAGGTACGACCACCACGGTTGGTCACGATGGCACTGGCGCGCTTCATCACCGGTTCCCAGTTGGGATCGGTCATGTCGGTCACCAGCACGTCGCCGGCCTGGACCGTGTCCATCTGGCTGATGTCGCTCACCAGACGCACCGGGCCGGTACCGATCTTCTGGCCAATGGCGCGGCCTTCGGTCAGCACGGTGCCCTGGCCCTTCAGCTTGTAGCGCTGCTCGACCTTGCCTTCAGCCTGGCTCTTCACGGTTTCGGGACGCGCCTGCAGGATGTACAGCTGGCCGTCGGTACCGTCCTTGCCCCACTCGATGTCCATCGGGCGACCGTAGTGCTCTTCGATGATCAGGGCATAGCGGGCCAGCTGCTCAACGTCGGTGTCGCTCAGGGAATAGCGGTTGCGCAGCTCGGTGGGAACGTCGGTGGTCTTCACCAGCTGGCCGTTGGCCGCCTTTTCTTCCGGCGTGGCAAACACCATCTGGATCAGCTTGCTGCCCAGGTTGCGACGGATCAGCGCCTGCTTGCCGGCCTGCAGCATGGGCTTGTGCACGTAGAACTCGTCCGGGTTCACGGCGCCCTGCACCACGGTTTCGCCCAGGCCATAGCTGGAAGTGATGAAGACCACGTCACGGAAACCGGATTCGGTGTCCATGGTGAACATCACGCCGGCGGCGCCGGTATCGGAACGCACCATGCGCTGCACGCCGGCAGACAGGGCCACGTCGGCGTGGGCAAAGCCCTTGTGCACGCGGTAGCTGATGGCGCGGTCGTTGTACAGGCTGGCGAACACTTCCTTCATCTTGTGCAGCACGTCTTCGATGCCCACCACGTTCAGGAAGGTTTCCTGCTGGCCGGCAAAGGAAGCGTCGGGCAGGTCTTCGGCGGTAGCGGAAGAACGCACGGCGAAGCTGGCCTTGTCATTGCCTTCGCTCAGGGTGGCGAAAGCCTCGCGGATGGCCTTTTCCAGGTCAGCCGGGAACGGCTGCTCTTCGACCATGGTGCGGATCTCGGCACCGACGGCGGCCAGGGCGTTGACGTCATCGACGTTGAGCGCATCCAGCTTGGCGTTGATGCGGTCGGTCAGGCCATCGTGCTTGAGGAATTCACGGAAGGCGTGCGCGGTGGTGGCAAAGCCGGTGGGCACTTTCACGCCCTGCGGCAGCTGGGAGATCATCTCGCCCAGGCTGGCGTTCTTGCCGCCGACGTACTCGACGTCGTCCATGCGCAGTTTTTCGAAGGGAACGACCAGGTCGGTCGCGCTGAATTGCTGAGTCATAGCATGCTCCAAAAGTTAAACCGGTACCGGGCCTGGCCTTTGCTTGTTCTGGTTATGGAGGCGGCGAGCCCATGGCAATACGCGACCGGGTTTCGGTCGCGTACTGGCAAAATCTGATTGTAGTCCGACTGGGTTTTTTGCGGCAACCCGATCGGGAAAGTGTGAGGCACTTGACGGAAAAACCTGCATCACCATCGAAACTGCAATGCAGGCTTACCCGGAATAGTTGTCAATAAACGACGATTCCCTTACTTGCTCAGCAGGAACCGGTGCGCATCGGGGCCGGTGACAACCTGGCCATCCTTGTCGAGCATGCGCAACATGGTGTTGGAGATGATGTCGAAGCTGCGACGCTGGCCTTGCGGATCCAGTGTGATACGGGTTTCGTCGGCATTGAAGGTGAACTGGCCACGCAGCTCATGCTCACGGTCCGGGCCCGCCTTGGTGCGCAGCTCGTAGGTGGAATCGGAGAACAGCGTCAGCGCCAGCGTCATGTTCTGCGCCGGATCGGCACAGGCCGGGCACGGCAGGTTGCCGCGGTAGGTACCCGGCCAGGTAGCGACCGCCGGGCCAGCCGGCGCGCGTTCCGCCTGCGGCACACGCATCAGGCCAATCGAGCCGAGCACGCTATCGGTCATGCCCTGCATGCCGCTACAACCCGCCAGCGTCAGCGACACCGCAGCCAGGCCGGCCAGCTGCCAGCGACGGACTTGTTCTTGAACACGTCTAGCCATCATGATCTCCCTATAGGCGTTTTGGAGCCGATTCTACATGCACGATGTGTCCTGCCCTTGTCAGACAGGAGCGCATCCGTACATTACGACACAAGCAACTCAGGCGCAGGCCGCCACGATCAGCTGCTGGATACGCGCGACATCGGCCGGCACCACCTGCACGCGGCGCGGCAGGGCTTCCAGGCCGGCGAAGCGCTCGGGCATGTCGGGCTTGCGGCCCAGGGCTTCCTCGATGGTTTCGGCGAACTTGATCGGCAGTGCGGTTTCCAGCACGATCATCGGCACGCCCTGCTCCAGGTGTTCGCGTGCCACCTTCACGCCATCAGCGGTATGGGTGTCGATCATCTGGCCCAGGCGCTGGTAGCAATCGCGGATCGTCTCCAGGCGGTCAGCGTGGGTGCTGGAGCCGCTGACAAAACCGTAGCGCTGTGCCGCCAGCGGAAACACCGGATCGCCGCTCAGGTCGAACTGGCCTTGCTGGCCCAGCGTGCTGCCGAACAGCTCGGCGGTACGCTTGGCATTGCGGCCCAGCAGGTCAAACACGAAACGCTCGAAGTTGCTGGCCTTGCTGATGTCCATGGACGGGCTGGAGGTCTCGTGCGTATCGGCGCTGCCGCGCACGCGGTAGACGCCGGTGCGAAAGAACTCGTCGAGCACGTCGTTCTCGTTGGTGGCTACCACCAACTGGCGGATCGGCAGGCCCATCATGCGCGCGACGTGGCCGGCGCAGACGTTGCCAAAGTTGCCGCTGGGCACGGTGAAGCTGACCTGCTGCTGGCTGTTCTCCGTGACCTGGAAATAGCCGGCAAAGTAGTACACCACCTGCGCCAGCAGGCGCGCCCAGTTGATCGAGTTGACGGTACCGATCTTGTACTGGCGCTTGAATTCCAGGTCGTTGCTCACGGCCTTGACGATGTCCTGACAGTCATCGAACACGCCTTCGACCGCCAGGTTGTGGATGTTCTCGTCCTGCAGGCTGAACATCTGCGCCTGCTGGAAGGCACTCATGCGGCCATGCGGGCTGAGCATGAACACGCGCACGCCCTGCTTGCCGCGCATGGCGTACTCGGCAGCACTGCCAGTATCGCCGCTGGTGGCACCCAGGATATTGAGCTGTTCGCCACGGCGACCCAGTTCGTATTCGAACAGGTTGCCCAGCAGCTGCATCGCCATGTCCTTGAAGGCAATCGTCGGGCCGTTGGACAGGCCTTCGACGTACAGCTCGCCTTCGAGCTGGCGCACCGGCGTGATCTGCTCGGTACCAAACACCTCGGCGGTGTAGGTCTTGTCGCAGATCGCCTTCAGGTCGGCTGCCGGGATGTCGCTGATGTAGCGCGACAGGATGGCGAATGCCAGTGCGGCATAGCCCTGCTCGCGGTACAGCGTACGCCAGCTTTCGAGCGTGGCGACATCAACCTGCGGGTAGGCCGTGGGCAGATAGAGGCCGCCATCGGGCGCCAGGCCTTCGAGCAGGATTTCGCAGAAGGTGCGCGGCACCGAGTGGCCGCGGGTAGACAGATAGTACATATCAGTTCAGCTCTTCCTTGCGGATCCGGACGATGGGCTGCAGCACGCTGGGCAGCGCCTGCATGGCGGTCAGGGCCTGGTTCATGTGGGCTTCCTGGCACTCGTGGGTCAGGATCACCAGATCGGTCTGGTTGGTTTCCTCGCCACCGACCTGGTCGGATTCGGCCTGGCGCATGGCGTCGATGCTGATGCCCAGATCGGACAGGATGGTAGCAATGCGCGCCAGCACGCCCGGCTCGTCGGACACGCGCAGGCGCAGGTAGTAGCTGGTCACAACCTGATCGATCGGCAGGATCGCCAGGTCCTTCTGCATGGCATCGGGCTGGAACGCCAGGTGCGGCACGCGGTTGGCCGGGTCGGATGTGTGCAAGCGCGTCACGTCCACCAGGTCGGCGATCACGGCGCTGGCGGTGGGCTCGCTGCCGGCACCCTTGCCGTAGTACAGCGTGGTGCCGACGGCATCGCCGTTGACCACCACGGCGTTCATCGCGCCTTCGACATTGGCGATCAGGCGCTTGGCCGGCACCAGCGTCGGGTGCACGCGCAGTTCCACGCCCTGCTCGGTGCGGCGCGTGATGCCCAGCAGCTTGATGCGGTAGCCCAGACGCTCGGCGTAACGGATGTCGGCCGCGCCCAGCTTGGTGATGCCTTCGGTATAGGCCTTGTCGAACTGCACGTCCACGCCAAAGGCGATGGCACTCATCAGCGTGACTTTGTGCGCGGCGTCCACGCCTTCGATGTCGAAGGTCGGGTCGGCTTCGGCGTAACCCAGACGCTGGGCTTCCTTCAACACCACGTCAAAGTCCAGGCCCTTGTCGCGCATCTCGGACAGGATGAAGTTGGTGGTGCCGTTGATGATGCCGGCGATCCATTCGATGCGGTTGGCAGTCAGGCCTTCGCGCAGCGCCTTGATGATCGGGATGCCTCCAGCCACGGCAGCTTCGAAGGCCACCATCACGCCCTTGCGCTGGGCTGCGGCAAAAATCTCGGTGCCATGCACGGCCAGCAGCGCCTTGTTGGCGGTGACCACATGCTTGCCGTTCTCGATGGCCTGCAGCACCAGGTCCTTGGCGATGGTGTAGCCACCAATCAGCTCGATCACGATATCGATATCGGGACGCTGTACGACGGCAAAGGCATCATCGATCACTTCGGTGGAGGCATCAACCACGCTGCGTGCGTGTTCGACGTTGCGGTCGGCGACCACGGCAATCTCGATGCCACGGCCGGCACGTGCCTTGATGACGGACTGGTTGCGACTCAGGACGTTGTAAACGCCGCTGCCTACCGTGCCAATGCCCAGCAGGCCCACTTTGATCGGATTCATGTTTCTAGCTTCAGTTGGAAAAGGGTTGGAGAAAATCAGGATTTCGCGCCGTGGCGCTTGCGGTAAGCCTCGAGGAAGCGCGCCAGGCGCTGGATGGCTTCGCGCAGCGCATCTTCCTGCGGCAGGAACACGATGCGGAAATGCTGGTTGTCGTGGTAGTTGAAACCGGAGCCCTGCACCAGCATCACGCGGGTCGCCTGCAGCACCTCCAGGAAGAACTGGCGATCATCCTGGATCGGGTACATCTCGGGATCGAGCCTGGGGAACATGTACAGCGCCGCCTTGGGCTTGACGCAGCTCACGCCCGGGATCTGCATGATCAGCTCGTAGGCCAGGTCGCGCTGGCGACGCAGGCGGCCGCCCTCGCCCACCAGGTCCTTGATGCTCTGGTAGCCGCCGAGTGCGGTCTGGATCGCCCACTGGCCGGGCACGTTGGAACCCAGCTTGATGTTGGCCAGCATGTTCAGGCCCTCGATATAGTCCTGCGCGCCCGACTTGTCACCGGAAATCACCATCCAGCCGGCACGGAAGCCGCAGCTGCGGTAGGCCTTGGACAGCGAGTTGAAGGTCAGCGTGAGCACATCGGTGGACAGCGAGGCCATCGACGTGTGCTTGATGCCGTCGTACAGCACCTTGTCGTAGACCTCGTCGGCCATCAGCACCAGATTGTGCTCGCGCGCGATCTCGATCAGGCCGAGCAGCAGCGCGTCGGAGTACAGCGCGCCGGTCGGGTTGTTCGGGTTGATGACGACGATGCCCTTGGTGCGCGGCGTGATCTTGCTGCGGATGTCGTCCAGGTCAGGCATCCACTCGTTGCTCTCGTCGCACAGGTAGTGCACCGGTTTGCCGCCGGCCAGCGAGGTGGATGCCGTCCACAGCGGATAGTCCGGGGACGGCACGAGCAGCTCGTCGCCACCGTTCAGCAGCGCCATGGTGGCCATGATGATCAGGTCGCTGGCGCCATTGCCCAGGTAGATGTCTTCCAGTGTGACGCCTTGCACGCCCTGCTGCTGCGAGTAGTGCATCACCGCCTTGCGCGCAGCAAAGATGCCCTTGCTGTCGGAATAGCCGGCGGATTCGGGCAGGTTGCGGATCATGTCGGCGACGATTTCTTCGGGCGGTTCGAAACCGAACGGTGCCAGGTTGCCGATATTGAGCTTGATGATCTTCTGGCCCTCATCCTCCATCTGGCGCGCCGCGTCCACGATGGGTCCGCGCACATCGTAGAGGACATTGGCAAGCTTGGAGGATTTGGCTATGGTCTTCACACCGGCTCCTGTGGAAAATTCAGAGGAAAACTATAATTTGACCACATTTTGACGACAGACAGCCGCATTGCCAGTTCTACACCGGCCGTCTGCTCCGCTTTCCCCGCCTCTACCGGACTTCCACCATGAAATTCGTACCCGACCAGATGGACGTTCCCGCCATCACCGCCCATGGCCCGGGCTGGGTGGCCGTCAATGGCCAGCCTTTCAGGCACCACCTGTTGCTGACGGCCCAGGGCCTGCTGCAACCCTGGCACTGCACCGGCTTTGACCAGCTCGATACCGGACACTTCAGCCAATTGGCCGAACTGCCCTGCGAACTGGTGCTGTTCGGCACCGGCGACCGCCTGCGCTTCCTGCATCCCTCGGTCACGGCCCCGTTGATGGCGCGCGGCATCGGCATCGAGACCATGGACACCGCTGCCGCCTGCCGCACCTACAACTTCCTGGCCGGCGAAGGCCGCCGCGTGCTGGCCGCGCTGCTGGTGGATGCCCCGGCACCGTAACAAGGGCTTTCACCCTGGCAAGCGCTTGTGATGAATTTCGTTTAAAATAGGGGTTTCGATGGCGTCCGGGTTGCCGCAACCCGCGCCGGGTAGCTGGCCATCGTCTGCCGGCTTCTGTGCCACTCGGGCATCCCAACCGGCGGCACACCTGTGTCGCCTCACCCACGACCATGCCCGAGTCGTCTTTAGGAAAGAGATAAATAACATAATGGCAATCGTCGTAGACAAGCTGATCCCCGAATTCGAGGCCAATGCCACGAGCGACGTCAAGGTCAGCAACACTTCCCATAATGGCCAGATCCTGGTCCTGTTTTTCTACCCCAAGGACAACACCCCTGGCTGCACCACCGAAGCCATGGAATTCCGTGACCAGTACGAGGCTTTCGAGCAGGCTGGCGCCGTGGTGTTTGGCGTATCGCGTGACAACATGACGTCGCATGACGGCTTCAAGGAGAAGCTGGGCCTGCCCTACGAGCTGATCGCCGATACCGAAGAAAAAATGTGCCATATGTTCGGCGTGGTCAAGAACAAGATCATGTACGGCAAGAAGGTCAAGGGCATCGAGCGCAGCACCTTCCTGATCGGCCCCGATGGCGTGCTGCGTCAGGAATGGCGTGGCGTCAAGGTCGCCGGCCATGTGGATGCCGTGCTGAAGGCCGTGCAGGAACTGAAAGAGACCCTGGCTACCGCCGAATAAGCTCCCTGGCCTTGTCGCCAGCCGAAAGCGCCTGCCCAGCAGGCGCTTTTTTCATGGGCACTTTCCCGCAGCCCGCAGACGGGGGCTGACGCACGGTTGCAAATATGACCGCCGGGTGACGGCAATCTGCAAGTCAGCATGTATATTAGGTCTGTGTGAAACGCCTAGCGTCGTGTTTCGCAGGGCGTGCGCCAGCCGCATGCATGTTCAACCTGTTTTCCGCACACTTACATGCCATTGCCTCCCGCTCCCAAGAAGCGCGCCACCAAACTGGATGCCGAGCTTCTGACCCAGACTCCCCCTACCCGTGCCAGCCAGGCCGAGCCGGCTGACACCACGCCCGTCGCAGCAGCAACAACAGCCAGCACGGACAGCAGCACCAGCGCGCCCAAGCGCAGCACTACCCGCCGCACCACGACCAGCAGCACGCGCAAGACGAGCGCCGTGACGCCTTCGCTGGATGCCGCTGCAGCCGTGGCAGCCACGGCACCTACGCGTCGTCGCACCGCAGCAGCCAAGCCTGCCGCGGCAGCAGTGGCCGAGAGCCCGCCGCCTGCAAGCACTGTCACGACCCAACCCACCGCCAGACCAGCTGCAGCCAAACCGGTGGCCGCCACTCCGGTCCCGGCCACCCGGCCGGCTCGTGCACGCAAGAAGGCCACTGGCAGCGAGCCCGAGGTGCGCCGCCTGTTCGTGCTGGATACCAATGTGCTGATGCACGATCCGATGTGCCTGTTCCGCTTCGAGGAACATGACATCTTCCTGCCACTGATCGTGCTGGAAGAGCTGGACAGCCACAAGAAGGGCATGACGGAAGTCTCGCGCAACGCGCGCCAGACCAGCCGCACGCTGGATGCGCTGGTGGCAGCGGTGGAATCGCAGGACATGAGCCACGGCATGCCGCTGGACGCGACCGGCCACAAGGAAGCCACCGGCCGCCTGTTCTTCCAGACCGAGGCACTCGATTACACCCTGCCGAGCTCGCTGCCGCAGGGCAAGGCCGACAACCAGATCCTGGGCGTGGTGCACGCGCTGGAAGCCGCGCACAAGGACCGCCAGGTCGCGCTGGTGTCCAAGGACATCAACATGCGCGTCAAGGCGCGCGCGCTGGGCCTGCTGGCCGAAGACTACGAGAACGACAAGACACTCGACGACGACGAGCTGCTGTACAACGGCATCCTGATGCTGCCGGCCGACTTCTGGGATACGCAGGAAGGCGATATCGAGAGCTGGCAGGAAGGCGCGCATACCTATTACCGCGTGCAGGGCCCGCTGACGCAGCAGATGCTGATCAACCAGTTCGTCTATTTCGAGCAGCCCGGCGAGACCAGCCTGTACACGCGCGTGACCGAAATCCGCGGCAATACGGCGGTACTCAAGACGCTGCGCGACCATACCCACCCCAAGCATGCCGCCTGGGGCGTGACGGCGCGCAACCGCGAGCAGAACTTTGCCATGAACCTGCTGCTCGATCCGGAGATCGATTTCGTCACCCTGACCGGTACCGCCGGTACCGGCAAGACGCTGCTGGCGCTGGCCTGCGGCCTGACCCAGGTGCTGGATGACCGCCGCTACACCGAAATCATCATGACGCGTGCCACGGTCAGCGTGGGCGAAGACATCGGCTTCCTGCCTGGCACCGAAGAAGAAAAGATGGGCCCGTGGATGGGCGCGCTGGACGACAACCTGGAGTTCCTGACCAAGGGCGGCGACAGCAACGGCGCCGGCGAATGGGGGCGAGCCGCCACCAATGAGCTGATCCGCAGCCGCATCAAGATCAAGAGCATGAACTTCATGCGCGGCCGTACCTTCCTGAACAAGTTCGTCATCATCGACGAGGCGCAGAACCTGACGCCCAAGCAGATGAAGACGCTGATCACGCGCGCCGGTCCGGGCACCAAGATCATCTGCATGGGCAACCTGGCGCAGATCGATACGCCCTACCTGACCGAAGGCTCTTCCGGCCTGACCGCGGTGGTGGACAAGTTCAAGGGCTGGCCGCACAGCGGCCACATCATGCTGGCACGCGGTGAGCGTTCGCGCCTGGCAGACTTTGCCAGCGAGGTGCTGTAAATCGTGTCCTGGCAGCCCGATCCCGATCGGCTGGTCTTCGTCACCGATTTCCCGGACGCCAAGGGCAGCGTGCAGCGGCTGCGTTTCAGCCAGCCGCAAGAGCTGCTGATCGCCTGGCGTGCCGATGAGGTACCTGCGCTGTTGCGCACGCTGGATGCACGCGTGCGTGCCGGCTGCTGGGCAGTCGGCCAGCTGGCCTATGAAGCTGCCGCCGGTTTCGATCCCAAGCTGGCGGCATCGATGCAGCTGGATGCCAGTGCCAGCCAGCCAGAGCCGCTGGCCGCTTTTGCGCTGTTCAGCGGGCCAGACGCTATGCCGGATTTCGAATCCGGTGCACAGTCGCCGCCCGCCTCCGGCCAGGTGCATGCGGCACCCGACTGGCAGCTGAGCGAAGATGCCGGCCAGCACGGCAAGGCGATTGGCACCATCCGCAGCGCGATCCAGGACGGCGAAGTCTACCAGGTCAACCATACGCTGCGCGTACTGGCAGAGCGTGGCGGGCTGCCGCTGTGGCAGTACCACGAAGCCCTGCGCGCACGCCAGCTAGCCAACTACTGCGCCTGGCTGGACTGGGGCGGCTGGCAGGTGCTGTCGGCATCGCCCGAGCTGTTCTTTGACTGGAACCGGCAGACCGGGCAGATTGCAACGCGGCCCATGAAAGGAACGGCCCCGCGCGGCAATACGCCTGAGCAGGATGCCGAAGCAGCACGCCAGCTGCAGGCCAGCCCCAAGGAGCGCGCCGAAAACGTGATGATCGTGGACCTGCTGCGCAATGACCTGGGCCGCGTCGCGATCACCGGCAGCGTGCAAACCACGGCGCTGTTCCAGGTCGAGCCCTACCCCACACTGTGGCAAATGACCAGCACAGTGCAGGCAATCACGCGGCCGGAGATCGACCTGCCGGCGCTGATGCAGGCGCTGTTCCCCTGCGGCTCGATCACCGGGGCGCCCAAGCGCATGGCGATGGAGAAGATCACCTTGCTGGAAAAAGGCCCGCGTGGCGTGTATTGTGGCGCGATCGGGGTCATGAGCCCGTATCGTGCGGTGTTCAATGTCGCTATCCGTACCGTGACGGCCTTGCCCGATGGCTGCCTGCGCGGTGGCATTGGCGGTGGCATCACGCTGTCGTCCGATGCAGCATCAGAATATGCCGAGGCCGTGCTGAAAGCGCGCTTTCTGCATACCGAGAGCCTGCCGCTGCCGGACTTCGAACTGCTGGAAACGCTGTTGCTGGACAAGGGACGCTACGCCCTGCTGCCCTGGCATCTGCAGCGCTTGCAGACCTCGACGCGGCAATGGAACTGGCGGCCGGTCTCGGATTCGGCCCTCCAGCGGGAGTTGCAGCAACTGGCCGATGCGCACCCGCATGGCCGCTGGCGCGTACGTCTGCTGCTGTCAGCGGATGGACAGATCAGGCTGACGGCCACGCAGCTGGACGACTCAGTCACAGACGCCGACTGGGACAGCCACCACGAGGTTCCTGCCGCTTGGCTGCGCCATCCCGATGCTGACAGCCTGACAGTACAACCGGTAGCCCTGGCCTCCTCCCCGCTCCCAACCGAACTGCAACCCTGGATCTGCCACAAGACCTCGCGCCGCCAGCATTACGATGCGCTGACTGAAGCCTTTCCGCAGGCCTGGGACGTGCTGCTGCACGACGAGTCCGGTTTTGCGCTGGAGTGCACGCGCGGCAATATCGTGCTGCAGACTGCCGATGGCCGCTGGCTGACGCCGATCCAGCGCGATCAGCTGCTGCCGGGCACCTTCCGCGAGGCGCTGCTGCAACGCGGCCTGATCCGCGAGGCGGTGCTGCCGCTGTGCCTGCTGCAGCGCATGCTGCCAGGCGAGCGGCTCTGGTTCATCAACAGCGTGCGCGGCTGGGTACCGCTGCAGTTGCTGCCGGCCTGATCCTCAGTAATCCTCGGCCATGTGCGCGAGGGTTTCGAACTTGGTCAACGGCTTGATAAAGGCCAGCTTGACGGTGCCAGTCGGGCCGTTACGCTGCTTGCCGATGATGATCTCGGCCACGCCCGGCTCCTTGCTTTCCTTGTTGTAGTAGTCGTCTCGGTAGATGAACATGATCACGTCAGCGTCCTGCTCGATCGCACCCGATTCCCGCAAGTCACTCATCATCGGCCGCTTGTCGGTACGCTGTTCCACGCTACGGTTGAGCTGAGACAGCGCAATCACCGGACACTGCAGCTCCTTGGCCAGCATCTTCAGGCCACGCGAGATCTCGCTCAGCTCGGTGGCGCGGTTTTCGCTGCTGGACTGGCTGCTACCGCTCATCAGCTGCAGGTAGTCGACCACGATCAGGCCGAGCTTGCCGCACTGGCGCGACAGGCGGCGTGCGTTGGCGCGCAACTCGCTCGGCGTCAGGCCCGGGGTTTCGTCGATGTGCATAGAGACATTGCGCAAGCGCTCGATCGCCTCGGTCAGGCGCGGCCACTCCTCGTCCAGCAGTTTGCCGGTACGCAGACGACCCTGGTCGATACGACCGATGGAGCCGACGATACGCACCGCCAGCTGCGCGGCACCCATTTCCATGGAGAACACGGCGACCGGCAGACCTTCGGTCAGGGCCACATGTTCGGCGATGTTGATGGCGAAGGCGGTGTTGTGTGTGAGCACATCCTGGTCAGTGATATAGAGTCGATCCGGATGGCTGACGCTGATGCACTGGCAGTCGGTACGACGTGTCGGTGTGATCGACAGGATATTCAGACGCTTCTGGCGCTGCCAGCGCTGCGGCACGCGTGCCAGCTTGTCCGACATCAGGAACAAGCTGGCCGGCTCGGGATGGTGGATATGGCAGACAAAAGCCGGCAAGCCGGCCATGCGCATACCAGCTACCGTGTAGTACGGCTGCTTCTCGCTGATCGAGCACCAGCCGCCCAGCGAGCGCACCAGCGTCGCCACGTCCTGCGCCAGCTGTCGGCTGCAGGTAGAAAACCGGACGCTGCCCCAACGCTCGACCCAGCCATCGGTATCGAGCAGGCCACGCAGCACGTCCTGACGGACTTCCTTGCGTGCTGTCAGATAGACTTGGGGCACGAACTTCTGGTCACTGCTCAGGCCGGACAACTGCAGCGCCTGCAAGGCGACACGCAACGGATTGGGCTGTGCACCCACCAGGCCGCTCATCTTGCCGCGATCCCGGCGTACTACACGCCAGTTGCAAGTGCCGGCATGGCTCATGACCAAATCGTGACCAACGCGCGCTTCCATGCGCGCCACGGTTTCCGGGCAGGTGCTGGCAAAGCGGACGGTTCCGGTTCCAGTCAGATTGCCATCGCCCAGCAGCGCGCCCAGCACCCAGCCGTCAATCGGCAGCTCGTCCTGATGACCGAAGTCGCCACTGGCGCATTCGATCCAGAGCCGGTTCTGGTAACGCTGTACTTGCAGCATGTCGATCAGGCGTTCGGTGGACAGTACACGCGGCGCTTTCCAGCTGCGGAAATGCACGCGCCACAGGTGTTCGGCACAGCATTCGGTGCTGCGGCCATCAGACAGGGTCACACGGTAGACCTGGCGCTCGCCCTGCGGGAAAATGCCGGTCACCATGGACGGCGCACCATCACGCGAAGCCAGCGCATCGCCGATTTCCAGCTCATCCATGCGTTTCCAGCCCCTGAGGGTGCGTACCTGCGCGTCCAGCGGCTGCGCCTTGCCCATGGAGGGACGTGCCGCCAGAATCACCAGATCCCCCGCCTGAAAACCCGACGTCATCCGGTCCAGATCGTAAAATCCGGTCGGTACGCCAGTGATGTCGTTCGGGTTCTGCGCCATCTCCTCGACGCGGTCCAGCAGGTCGACCACCAGCGATTCCATCGCCTGGAAGCCTTCCTTCATGCGCGAGCCTTCTTCGCCGATCTTGAAGATCTTCTGCTCGGCCTCGTCCAGCACCTTTTCCACCGCCATGCCTTGGGGATTGAAGGCGCGCGTGGCGATTTCGTCGCTGGCGGTAACCAGCTTGCGCAGGATGGAGCGCTCGCGCACGATCTCGGCGTAGCGGCGGATGTTGCTGGCGCTAGGCACGTACTGTGCCAGCTGGTTCAGATAGACCAGGCCGCCAACCTCGCCGTCCTTGCCCATGGTCTGCAAGGCCTCAAACACGGTGATCACGTCGGCCGGGCGCGAACCATTGATCAGCTTGCCGATGGCCTCGAACACCAGCTGGTGCTCGTAGCGGTAGAAATCACCCGGCACCAGCAGGTCGGCGACACGGTCCCAGGCATTGTTGTCCAGCAGCAGGCCACCCAGCACGCTGGATTCGGCCTCGTTGGAATGCGGCGGCACGCGCAGCTGGCTGATCTCGCGATCAACCGGTTCGTCGTAATAGTCAGGGGGGGAGAAGTAATCGGAGTCTTGCACGGCGTGATTGTTCATGGTCAGCCGCCATGGTAGTGGATTGGCGCGTTCAGGGTGTGGATAACTGTGTGTACAAGCAGGGGGTATCGGCTGGACAGCCTGGGGACAGTCGGGCACAGCCAGGGCTTATATATCCACCTGGAATATAAACATCGTAAAAATGTCGTTTGATTTCGCATAAAGCCGGACTACAGTGCAGGCTGTCTGTATCGGGCATCCCGCCCGTATCGTCCCCTGCCTGACATGTACCAGTATTCCGATTTCGACCAGTCCTTTATCGAACAGCGCGCGGCACAGTACCGCCATCAGCTGGAGCGCCATCTGCGCGGCGAGCTGCCCGATGCCGAATTCCGCCCGCTGCGCCTGCAGAACGGCTGGTATATCCAGCGCTACGCGCCCATGCTGCGCGTCGCCGTGCCCTATGGCGAGATCGCCAGCCGCCAGCTGCGCGCGCTGGCCCGCATCGCACGCGAGTTTGACAAGCCTTCCGACGAGTTGCTGCAGCATGCGCAAGCCACACAAGATGCGCTGCAGGCCTCGCAGCCCGGCACCCTGGACGCCCCGCTGCTGCGCTACGGCTACGGCCACTTCACCACCCGCACCAATGTGCAATACAACTGGATCCCGCTGGAGAAAAGTGCCGATGTCATGGATCTGCTGGCCAGCGTGCAGATGCACGGCATCCAGACCAGTGGCAACTGCATCCGCAACCTGAACGCCGACGACCTGGCCGGCATCGCGCCGGACGAGATCGCCGATCCGCGCCCGTTTGCCGAGATCCTGCGCCAGTGGAGCACGCTGCACCCGGAGTTCGCCTTCCTGCCGCGCAAGTTCAAGATTTCCCTCACCGGCGGCCAGGAAGACCGCGCCGCCACGCACTGGTATGACGTTGGCCTGAAGCTGCGCCACAATGATGCCGGCGAGCTCGGCTTTGCCGTCAGCGTCGGTGGTGGCATGGGCCGCACGCCGGTGATCAGCCCGACGATCCGCGAGTTCCTGCCCTGGTCGCAGTTGCTGAACTACCTCGAAGCCGTGATCCGTGTCTACAACCAGTACGGCCGCCGCGACAACGCCTGGAAGGCACGCATCAAGATCCTGGTGAAGGCCGAAGGCCAGCGCTTCATCGATGCGGTCGAGGCCGAATACGCCAACATCCTGGAGCAGGATGGCGCCCCGCACACCATCACCGAAGCCGAACTGGAGCGCGTCACCGCCTGCTTTGTGCAGCCCGAGCTGCGCCCGAGTGGCCTGACGGCAACTATCGATACGCAAGGCCAGGCCTACCAGCGCTGGCTGCAGCGCAACGTGCGTGCGCACCGCCTGCCGCAGCTGCGCGTGGTCGGCCTGTCGTTCAAGCGCCCCGGCTTTGCCCCGGGCGATGCCGATGGCGACACGCTGGACGCCGTGGCCCAGTTGGCCGATACCTTCAGCGCCGGCGAAGCGCGCCTGACGCACGAACAGAACCTGGTGCTGCCCTGGGTGCACGAAAGCGACCTGCCAGCCCTGTACGAACAGGCCAAGGCGCTCGGTCTGGCGCAGCCGAACATCGGCCTGCTGACCGACATGATTGCCTGCCCCGGCGGCGACTTCTGCGCACTCGCCAACGCACGCTCGATTCCGGTGGCGGCCGCCCTGACCGAGCGCTACCAGGACCTGGACGAACTCTGGGACCTGGGCGAAATCGACCTGCATATCAGCGGCTGCATCAACTCCTGCGGCCACCACCACAGCGGCCATATCGGCATCCTGGGCGTGGACAAGGACGGCAAGGAGTGGTACCAGATCACGCTCGGCGGTGCCGATGGCTCCGCGCTGTCTGGCGCGGCCCAGCCGGGCAAGGTGGTCGGCCCGTCCTTCAGCGCGGCCGAGGTGCCAGATGTGGTCGAGGCGATTCTCGACACCTACCGCACGCTACGCGAACCGGGCGAACGCTTTATCCAGACACTGCGCCGCGCCGGGCTGGATCCGTTCAAGGCTGCGGCCAATGCCGCCCGCTTCGTGCCTGCCGGCCACGCCGCCAGCAAGTCTGAAACCGCTACCGCCTGATTGCCTGCCATGACCACCACCACCCTCCGCCTGATCCCCGCCGACCAGTACCAGCCCGAAGCCACCGCCCTGCTGGCGCTGCCCAATGATGCCGATCCCCTGACGACCGACCTGGATGGCATCCATGTCATCGTGCTGGATTTCCCGGTATTTACTGATGGCCGCGCCTTCAGCCAGGCCCAGCTGCTGCGCCGCCGCCGCGAGTTCAACGGCACGCTGCGTGCCAGCGGCGACATCCTGATCGACCAGCTGCAACAGCTGCAGCGCTGCGGTTTCGATGAGGCCGTGCTGCGTGCCGACCAGGATCTGGGGCAGGCGCGCCAGCTGCTGGCCATGTACGAACAGGGCTTCTACCAGGGTGACGCACACCAGCCGGCACCGCGCTTCATCTCGGAAGACGCATCGGCATGAGCAGCTCCGCCTTTACCCCTGCAGCCTCGCAGCCAGCCACTGCCTTGTACAACCAGCCCTCGGCGGAATACGCCGAGCACCTGCACCAGGCACTCGACACACTGCACGCCGCCGTGGCCGAATTTGGTGCCGCCCATATCATCCAGGCCAACAGCCTGGGCGCGGAAGACGTGGTATTGCACCACCTGATCGAACGCGCCGGCCTGGGCATTCCGGGCTTTGTGCTGCAAACCGGCCAGCTGCATCCGGAAACGCTGGCCTTGCTGCAGCATGTGCAGCAGCACAGCCAGGTTCCGGTCGAGGTGTTCGAACCAGTCGCCGAACACGCCATTGCCTTTGTCCAGCGCGAAGGCCAGGATGCCATGTACCAGAGCATCGCGCTGCGCAAGGCCTGCTGCCAGATCCGCAAGATGGAGCCGCTGGCGCGCGCCCTGGACGGCAAGGCGGCCTGGATCACCGGCCTGCGCCGGGAGCAATCCGGTGCCCGCGCCGAAGTGCCGCTGCGCGATGCCAGCGAAGCCGGCAAGCCTGTCAAGCTGAACCCGCTGGCCAACTGGACCTGGGGCGATGTCTGGCACTACATCGCCAGCCACGGCGTGCGCTACAACCCGCTGCACGACCAGTTCTACCCGAGCATCGGCTGCGCCCCCTGCACCCGCGCCATCAGCCTGGGCGAGGATTTCCGCGCCGGCCGCTGGTGGTGGGAAGACGACAACGCCAAGGAATGTGGCCTGCACGTCAAACAGGCCTGAATCGCCATGCATCTTTCACAGGAATCTGCCATGAATGCCCCCCTGCCCCTGCACGCGCTGGATGCGCCGCTGAGCCATGCCCATCTTGACGCGCTGGAGGAAGAAACCATCTTCCTGCTGCGCGAAGTCGCCGCCGTGTTCGAGCGCCCGACGCTGCTGTTTTCCGGCGGCAAGGATTCGCTGGTGATGCTGCACTGTGCCGAAAAAGCCTTTGGCCGCGGCCGCCTGCCCTACCCGCTGCTGATGATCGACACCGGCCACAACTTCCCCGAAGTTACGGCCTTCCGCGACCAGCGTGCGCAGGAACTGGGCGCCGACCTGATCGTGCGCAGCGTGGAAGATTCCATGGCGCGCGGCACGGTCCGCCTGTCGCGCCCGGACGAAAGCCGCAACGCGCACCAGTCGGTCACGCTGCTCGAAGCAATCGAGGAATTCCGCTTCGATGCCCTGATTGGCGGTGCCCGCCGCGACGAGGAAAAGGCGCGCGCCAAGGAGCGCATCTTCAGCCACCGCGACAGCTTCGGCCAGTGGCAGCCCAAGCAACAGCGCCCGGAACTCTGGACCCTGTTCAACACGCGCCTGCAACCCGGCGAACACTTCCGCGTGTTCCCGATCAGCAACTGGACCGAACTCGACGTCTGGCAATACATCGCACGCGAGAACATCGCCCTGCCGCCGCTCTACTACGCGCACCAGCGCGAGGTGGTGGAACGCCGTGGCCTGCTGGTACCGGTCACGCCGCTGACCCCGCCGCGTGACGGCGAAGTGGTGCAGACCCGCACCGTGCGCTTCCGCACTGTCGGCGACATCACCTGCACCTGCCCGGTGGAAAGCCCGGCCGCCAGCGCGCTCGACATCGTGCGTGAAACCGTACAGGCCAACGTCAGCGAACGCGGCGCTACCCGCATGGACGACCAGACCAGCGACGCCAGCATGGAAAAACGCAAACTGGAAGGATATTTCTGATGAGCACCCTCACCACCGAACGCCCCGTCCTGGCCGACACCCAGGCCAGCACCGCCTCCGCCCTGCGTTTCATCACCTGCGGCAGTGTCGATGACGGCAAGAGCACCCTGATCGGCCGCCTGCTGCTGGACAGCCGCTCCGTGCTGCAGGACCAGCTGGCCCACGTCACGCACCAGGCCAGCGGCCAGATCAACGCCGCCGAACTGGCGCGCCTGACCGACGGCCTGCAGGCCGAGCGCGAACAGGGCATCACCATCGATGTCGCCTGGCGCTACTTCGCCACGCCGCAGCGCAAGTTCATCATTGGCGATGCGCCTGGCCACGAGCAGTACACGCGCAACATGGTCACCGCCGCCAGCCAGGCCGATTGCGCCGTGGTGCTGGTCGATGCCACCAAGCTGGCCTGGGCCGCGACTGGTGACGGCGATCACGCCCTGCTGCCGCAGACGCGCCGCCACGCCCTGCTGGCGCAGCTGCTGCGCGTGCCGCACATCGTGTTTGCCATCAACAAGCTTGATGCCGTGGCCGATGCCAGCGCGGTCTACACGCGGATCCGCAGCGCATTGCAGACCTTCGCCGATGAGGCTGGCCTGGATGTACGCGCCATCATTCCCGTTTCCGCCCTGACTGGCTGGAACGTGGTCGATCGCCATGCCGACTGGGCCGGCTACCAGGGCCCGGCCCTGCTCGAGCTGCTGGAACAGCTGCCGCGTGAACCACACGCCACCCAGCTGCCGGCCGCCCTGCCGGTGCAATGGGTCGAATCCAACTCCGCCAGCAGTGATACCGACCGCAGCCGCCGCGTACTCTGGGGCCGCATCGCCGAAGGCACGCTCCAGCCCGGCGACAGCGTCCAGGTCTTCCCGAGTGGTCAGCATGCCACCGTCGTGAAGTTGCTGGATCACGGTCGCCGTCCGCTGGAACAGGCGGCGGCACCGGCCAGCACCGGCGTGATCCTGGATCGTGAACTCGATATCTCGCGCGGCGACTGGCTGCTGGCTGCCGGCGCCCCGCGTCCGCGCAACCAGTTCAGCGCCACCATCGCCTGGCTCGATACCGAGCCGCTGCAGGTCGGCCGCGTCTACTGGGCCCTGCACGGTCACCGCTGGATCAAGGCCAAGGTCACGCGCATCACGCACCAGCTCGACATCCACACGCTGCAGACACAGGAGGCCAGCCAGCTCGCCGCCAACGCCATCGGCCAGGTCGAACTGACGCTGCAGGCAGCGATTCCGCTGCAGCCCTACGCACTCAGCCGCAGCCAGGGCGCGATGATCCTGGTCGACAGTGCCAGCAACGCCACCGCAGCCGCGTTGCTGGTACAGGCCGAGGTCGAAGAAGACTTCTGAAGCTTGATCCAGGACAAAAGCTGCCGCAACATCCCTTTACAGCGTAGTCTTATCGTGCGAAAGCCGAAGGCAGATCGTTAGAATATAGGGTAAACGGCATCTGTTCCTGCCCTGTCTTTCTGTATCCATTTTCCGAGAACTCCCATGACCCACGTTGTCACCGAAGCCTGTATCCGCTGCAAATACACCGACTGCGTCGATGTCTGCCCGGTGGACTGCTTCCGCGAAGGCCCCAACTTCCTGACCATCGATCCCGACGAATGCATCGACTGCGCCGTCTGCATCCCGGAGTGCCCGGTCTGCGCCATTTACGCCGAAGAAGACACGCCGGCTGACCAGCAGCACATGATCAAGCTGAACGCCGAACTGGCGCGCCTGCCCGGCTGGAAGACCATCACCCGCCGCAAGGAGCCGCTGCCCGACCACGAAGAGTGGAAGGACCGCACCGACAAGCTGGGCGAACTGCAGCGCTGATTCCCGTCTCCGCTTCTGCTTTCTCCCCCTGTGCGACGGCCTTGTCCGTCGCCATTTCTTTTCTGGCGGCCGCACACCGCCCCATGCCATGACTGCTGTACGCCCCTTCGCCAATCCGATCGAAACCGATGCCGTGATCATCGGCGCCGGCCCGGTCGGCCTGTTCCAGATCTTCGAACTGGGCCTGCTCGAGGTCAAGGCCCACATCATCGACTCGCTCGCCTACCCCGGCGGCCAGCCGATCGAGCTCTATCCCGACAAGCCGATCTATGACATCCCGGCCATCCCGATCTGCACCGGCAAGGAGCTGACCGATGCCCTGCTCAAGCAGACCGAGCCCTTTGGTGCCACCTACCACATGGGCCAGGAAGTCTCGGTCGTCGAAAAGCAGGAAGACGGCCGCTTCTTTGTCGAGACCAGCAAGGGCACGCGCTTTCTGACCAAGACCATCTTCATTGCAGCCGGCGTCGGTGCCTTCCAGCCGCGCACACTCAAGGTTGAAGGCCTGGACAAGTTCGAAGGCAGTCAGCTGTTCTACCGCGTGCGTGACCCGCAGCAATACGCCGGCAAGAACCTGGTGATCGTCGGCGGCGGCGATTCCGCCTTGGACTGGGTGCTCAACTTCGTCGAAGGCGAGCACAAGGCCGAAAGCGTGATCCTGATCCACCGCCGTGACGGTTTCCGCGCCGCGCCGGCCAGCGTCGCGCGCATGAAGGAGCTGTGCGAACAGTTCGAAATGCAGTTCATCGTCGGCCAGGTCACCGGCTACGAGGAAGAAGACAACGTGCTCAAGGCGGTCAAGGTCACCGGTGGCGATGGCATCACGCGCAGTGTGCCGCTGGATGTGCTGATGGTGTTCTTCGGCCTGTCACCCAAGCTCGGCCCGATCGCCGACTGGGGCCTGGAAATCGAACGAAAGCAGCTGGTGGTCGATACCGAGAAATTCTCCACCAGCGAACCCGGCATCTTCGCCGTGGGCGACATCAACACCTATCCCGGCAAGAAGAAGCTGATCCTGTCCGGCTTCCACGAATGTGCCCTGGCCGCCTTCGGCGCCATGGATATCATCTTCCCGGAAAAGAAGGTGTTCCTGCAGTACACCACCACCAGTCCCAAGCTGCACAAGGTGTTGGGTCTGGAAATGCCGAATTTCGACTGATCCGATCCCGTTCGGGAATCCATGCAAAAAGGCCTGTATCACTACAGGCCTTTTTGCTGCGCATGGGCTGCTGCCGGTTTACAGCCGCATCAGGCGCATCGCCTTCGGATGCGAGGCATGGTTCAGCGGGCCGTTATTCGCCTGGCCGGTCTGGACCTGTGCCCCATTGATCAGCGCAAAACGCACATAGCTGCGCGCCAGCTTCACCGCATCGGCCAGCTCCTCGCCCAGCGCCAGGTAACTGGCCATCGCCGACGACAGCGTGCAGCCGGTGCCATGCGTATTCGGCGTGGCTATGCGCGTATCGCGGAACAGCAGCTCGCTGCCGTCCTCCTGCAGCAGCACATCCACCACCTCGTCACCCGACAGATGGCCGCCCTTGATCAACACGGCACGCGCGCCCATCGCCTGCAGCTCGCGTGCGCCCTGCTGCATGTCCTCCACCGATGCCAGTGTGCGTCCGAGCAGCATGCCGGCCTCATCCAGGTTCGGCGTGATCACGCTGGCCAGCGGGAACAGCTGCTCCACCATCAGCGCCATGGTCCGGTTTTCCATCAGCGCCGCACCGCTGGTCGCCACCATCACCGGATCCAGCACGACAAACTCGCACGGATGGCGACGCAAGGCATCGGCCACGCAGCTCACCACCTCGGGCGCATGCAGCATGCCGATCTTCACCGCCTCATAGCCGATATCTTCCGCCACCGCATCAATCTGCGCGGCCAGCACCTCCACCGGCACCGGATGGATGGCGCGCACGCCCTGCGTATTCTGCGCCGTGATCGCCGTAATTGCCGTCATGCCATACACGCCCAGCGCCGAGCAGGTTTTCAGGTCGGCCTGTATGCCAGCACCGCCGCCGCTATCGGAACCGGCAATGCTGAGGACGCGGACGTAGCTGTATTCAAGTTGATTCATGAAAATTCACCTAGAAAAATGTACTACACAACAAGGTCTGCCAACTGCTTGCAGTGGAACTTGGAGTAAATCGTAGCCCGCTTACGCATGACACGCAGAGCCAGGCTGGATGCCGCCTGCTGCACGTATGCATGCCCCAAGACATCACACAGCATGTCATGGTCAGACATGAACAAGGTCACTTGATGCTGCCCTGCATCCCGGTAATCCCGTTGTACAAGCTCAAGAAACGGAAAATTTTCCAGTAGCTTCCTTTCCGATCCAAACTTGCTCCAGAGAACATTAGACGCAACTGTCACAAACCCCCACATCCGGTCTGGCTGCGAAGCATGGTGTCCCACCACCAGCAACTCCATGACACCAGCGCTCAGACAGAACAGGCGTGGCCACGTATTCAGGTTGGTTGATGGCAAGCAGCTGACACTCCAGAACGAGTACTCTGTCCGTCGAGGTGCCGGCAAGCAATGACGAACATACCGAGCCAGCAAATCATTCGCCTTTGCGCTCAATGGATGCTGACCGTACCTGTGGAACTTCCTAGCAAACCGCTCCAGCTGCGCTATCGGCAACACAATGGGTGAGACTAGGTCTGCCGCGTTGAATGCTTCCGGCGACTCCAGCCACTTGTCTTGCTCTTGGGGCAGCAATATCAGATCAAGATCCATCTCTCCGACCACATTGGAAACATGAATCGTGTTGAGGATGACAAGGCCCTCTCTTTCCGCCCGCTCAATCAGATCACGCTCTACGGTATTCAACCTCTCCTTGACGACAGGAAGGAAAGAGAAACCGCAAATATCGTCATAGTTTTTTCGATGCTGGCCGAAGCGCCGCACGGCATCAACGGCTTGACCGATGTAGAAACGCTCATCAGGGAACTCAAGCAGATAGATCCCGCACCGCTTCTTGCTTGCGCCGAACAGGTGAGCCACAGACTTGAGGGTTGCCACTTGATCCGCCGCCGGGAACCCCAGCATGGCGTAGAGGTCTGGAGATGCCATCGTCATACAGCGATCATGCCAGTAAATGCCCTGCAATGCTGCGGTAGAGAGATCCAGATCATGACGGGCACGCATTGACGAAAAAAACGGGCTGCATCCACGATGTGATGCAGCCCGTTACCTTGGCTCCTCAACCTGGGCTCGAACCAGGGACCTACGGATTAACAGTCCGGCGCTCTACCGACTGAGCTATTGAGGAACAGAAGCAAAGATTATATACCAGCTTTTTGCGTTTTTCCAGCCCTGCGATGCTTTTTGCGCGCAGCCTCAGTGCCAGGCAGCACAAAAAAGAAATCCTGCCGAAGCAGGATTCCGTATCGACTGGCATGACCTGCAAGCAGGCCATGCAGTTGATCGATCAGCTCATGTGCAGACCGCCGTTACAGGCGAATTCGGCACCGGTGGTGAAGCCGGAGTCTTCGCCAGCCAGCCAGGCCACGATGGAGCCGATTTCTTCGGGCGTACCCAGGCGCTTGACCGGAATGGTGGCCACGATCTTTTCCAGCACGTCTTCACGGATGGCGCGCACCATGTCGGTACCGATGTAGCCCGGGCTCACGGTGTTGACCGTCACGCCCTTGTTGGCCAGTTCCTGGGCCAGGGCCATGGAGAAACCGTGCATGCCAGCCTTGGCAGCCGAGTAGTTGGTCTGGCCAGCCTGACCCTTGGCACCGTTGACGGAGGAGATGTTGATCACGCGGCCAAAACCACGCTCCACCATGTCCGGAACGACCTGCTTGGTCACGTTGAACATGGAGTTCAGGTTGGTCTCGATCACGGCCTTCCAGTCTTCCGGCGTCATCTTCACGAACATGCGGTCGCGTGTGATACCGGCGTTGTTCACCAGCACATCGATCGGGCCGTGCTCGGCCTTGGCCTTGGAAAACGCCTCGACGGTAGAGTCCCAATCACCCACGTTGCCGACAGAAGCGTAGAAGGTGTAACCCTCTGCCTTCTGCTCGTCCAGCCACTTCTGGTAGTCACGCGTCGGACCACAGCCTGCGATTACCTTGAAACCTTCCTTGTGCAGACGCTGGCAGATGGCGGTACCAATACCGCCCATGCCACCGGTCACATACGCTACTTTTTGAGTCATTGTCGTCTCCTCTGGTTGCTACTCAATTCTTAGTGTAAATATCCGGCTGGATGGCACCAGCCGGACTAGGTATAACTCCTGCTGCCAGAAACCCTAGGGTTTCAGACCACAGAAGCCTTGGCCTTCACGTAACGGCCCGGAGCCGGTTCGATCGCCTTGTGCTTGGTGCTGCCGTAGCGCTTGGGTGCGGCCACCATGGGGCCACCCTGCTGGGCCAGCCAGCCAGCCCAGTCCGGCCACCAGCTGCCTTCGTTGTCCTGGGCGCCAGCCAGCCAGTCGTTCACGTCAGCCGGCAGCTCGTCGTTGGTCCAGTAGTTGCGCTTCTTCTTGGCCGGCGGGTTGATCACGCCGGCAATGTGGCCGGAGGCACCCATGACGAAACGCTTCTCGCCCGGCAGCACCTGGGTGCTGGCGTAGGCGCCTTCGATCGGCACGATATGGTCTTCGCGGGAGCCGTAGATGTAGACCGGCAGGTCAACCTTGCCCAGATCCAGCTTCTGGCCGCAAACTTCCAGCTTGTTCGGCTTGATCAGGTTGTTTTCCAGGTACATATTGCGCAGGTACCAGGAATACATCGGGCCAGGCAGGTTGGTGGAATCGCAGTTCCAGTACAGCAGGTCGAACGGCGGCGGGGTTTCGCCCTTCAGGTAGTTGCCAACCACATAGTTCCAGACCAGGTCATTCGGACGCAGGAAGCTGAAGGTGGTGGACAAGTCGCTCGCCGGCAGCAGGCCGCCCTGGCCAAACTGCATCTCGCGCATGCGCACGAAGGACTCGTCGATGAACAGGTCCAGCACGCCGGTGTCGGTGAAGTCCATCAGCGTGGTCAGGAAGGTGGCGCTGTTGGCCAGCTTCTCGCCACGGCCTGCCAGTACTGCCAGCGCGTTGCTCAGGATGGTACCGCCCACGCAGAAGCCCAGCACGTTCAGGTCCGGCTTCTTGGTGATTTCCAGCACCGTCTTCATGGCGGTGATGGCGCCCTGCTCGACGTAATCGTCCCAGGTCACCTGACCCATGCTGGCATCGGCGTTGCGCCAGCTCACCATGAAGGCATGGTGGCCCTGCTCCAGGATGTAGCGCACCATGGAGTTGGCCGGCTGCAGGTCCATGATGTAGAACTTGTTGATGCACGGCGGGATGAACAGGAACGGACGCTCGTGCACCTGCTCGGTCAGCGGCTTGTACTCGATCAGCTGGAACAGCTCGTTCTCGAATACCACGGAGCCTTCGGTGCTGGCCACGTTGGTGCCGACTTCGAACTTGCTCTCGTCGGTCATGGACACATGGCCCTGACGCAGGTCGTGCAGCATGTTCTGCATGCCCTTGGCAATGCTCTCGCCCTTGGTCTCGATCGCCTTTTTCTGGGCGTCGGGGTTGAAGGCCAGAAAGTTGCTCGGGGCAGCGGCGGCAGCCCACTGCTCGACGGCGAAGGTCACGCGTGCCTTGGTCTTGGCATCTGTCTGCATGGCTTCGGCCATGCCCATCAGCATGCGGGTGTTGATCAGGTGCAGCGCGGCAGCAAAGCCGGACATCGGCTGGCGCTGCCATTCGTCACTGGCGAAGCGGCGGTCAGTGGCGATGGTGGGCGGCACCATGCCCTGCAACCAGAGCTGGGACAGCTCCTGCGCGTAGGTCTGCTGCAGCTGCTGCAGCTTGGTGGTGTCAAACGTGACCTGCGGGCCATTGGGCAGCGTTGGCACCATCTGCTGGAACATGCCCATCATTTCGGTAGCCGGCATCGGAGCGCCAAAGCCCCCCGTCTGCATGGCCTTGCCATACTGCTGCATGGCGTTGGTCCACATGGCTTGCATGGGCGCGGCAACGGACTCCCAGGGGTTCTTGGGGGTTTGGCTCATCAGCTTGTCTCCTTGCGTCGTTGTAGTGAGGTCGCCTCTGCATGATAACGGCATGCAGGGCATTGACTGGTGTGAAAACCCTGTTTGTGCAGGCAACCAATTCCTCATCATCCTAAGTCATTTTTTTGACAGTATGAAGGCACGTGACGGATGTCACAGTACGCAGGATGGGCATCAGCCGCGAATCCAGACCATGGCTGCCATGCGGCCGGTGCGCGGCTGGCGCCGGTACGAGAAAAACCGCTGTTCCTGGCTGAAGGTGCACCAGGGCAAACTGCCGTCATTGCCGTGGATGGCGCCAATACCCATCGTCTGCAGGCGCTGGCGCGCCAGCAGTGGCAGGTCTGCCAGCCACTTGCCTTGGCGGCCGGCCGGCTGGAAGGCTGCTGCTGCAGCCGCGTCATGGCGCAGGAAGGTGGCGCGCACTTCACCGCCGACTTCAAACGCCGTCGGGCCAATGCACGGCCCCAGCCAGGCCAGCCAGTCGCCGCCGGCATCCTGCGCCCTGCCCTGTTCGGCCAGGGTCTGCCGCATGCGCGCATGCAGCTGTTCGATCACGCCATCGGCCAGCCCGCGCCAGCCGGCATGCGCGGCGCCCACGATCGGGAAGCGGCGGTGCACCAGCAGCACCGGCAGGCAATCGGCCACCATCACGGTACAGCCGACCCCTGGCTGTTGCGTGAAACAGGCATCGGCCTGCGGTGCACAGCCTTGCGCCTGTCCGGCATCGACCACCTGTACGCCATGCACCTGCTGCAGGAAGCCTGGCTCCACGCCGCTGCGCTGCGCCAGCAAGGCGCGGTTCTGCGCCACCGCCGCCGCATCGTCCTGCACATGGTCACCCAGGTTGCAGCTGTCAAACGGCGGCTGTGACACGCCACCGGCGCGCGTGGTAAACACGGCACCAACCCAGGGCGGCGCCGGCCAGTCGGGAAGTATCCAGTCGGAACAGGAATCGGTAGGCATAAGAATCACTCCAGCAGATCAACATGGCAGGACGCTGCCATCGGTACATCATGGTAAATTGGCAGGCATTCGCACGCCTGCCGTGTGTCCAATGTATCAGCCCGACGTGTTTACGCCCACCTGCCAGCCCCCCCGAACCGAAAACCTTTTCTGCCGCCACTGCGGCACGCGTAACGAGATGCGCGTGCCCGAAGGCGATGGCAGCGAACGCGCCGTCTGCCCGGCCTGCGGCACCATCCATTACGTCAACCCGCTGGTGGTGGTCGGCACGATTCCGGTGCTGGGCGACAAGATCCTGCTGTGCAAGCGCAATATCGAGCCGCGCTACGGCAAGTGGACCTTGCCAGCCGGTTTCATGGAACTTGGCGAAACCACCGCCCAGGGCGCCGCGCGCGAAACGCGCGAGGAATCCGGTGCCGCCTTTGACATGGGTCCGCTGTTTGCCGTGATGAACGTGCCGCAAGCCAGCCAGGTGCACCTGTTCTACCTGTGCACGCTGCAGCATGACCAGTTCGATCCGGGCATCGAGACACAGGAAGCGCGCCTGTTTGCCGAAGACGAAATCCCCTGGGAAGAGCTCTCTTTCCTGACCGTGCAGCACGCGCTGCAGGCCTTTTTTGCCGATCGCGTGCGCGGCCACTTCCTGGTCCACACCGGCGACATCAGCGGCCGCGATTTCGTACGCGACCAGCAGGCGTAAAAAACGCCCTGCCGGTCATGGCAGGGCGTCGTCATCGATCAGTCGACCCGTCAGCGCACAGGCACTTTCGCGGCAATCGCCTCGGCCCAGCGCTGCGCCTCGGCGGCATCACGCGCTTCCACCATCACGCGCAGCACCGGCTCGGTGCCACTGGCACGGATCAGTACGCGGCCATTGTCAGCCAGCGCCTGTTCGGCTTCGACAATCGCCTGCTGCAGCTCCACACTGCCCTGCCAGTCGGTGCCGGCTTCCATGCGCACGTTGATCATGGTCTGCGGGAACAGGCTGGCATCGGCCAGCATCTCGGCCATGCTGCTGCCGCTGCGCACCACCGCATTCAGCACCTGCAGCGCGCTCACCAGGCCATCGCCGGTGCTGTGCTTGTCCAGCACCAGAATGTGGCCGGAGCTTTCGCCGCCAATCAGCCAGCCATTTTTCTGCAGCTGCTCCAGCACATAGCGGTCGCCCACCTTGGCGCGAATCAGCTCGATGCCCTTGGCACGCAGCGCGGTCTCGATCGCCATGTTCGTCATCAGCGTACCGACCACGCCCGGCACCGGCTTGTACTGCGCCAGGCGATCCATCGCCAGCAGGTAGACCAGTTCGTCACCGTTGTAGAGGCGACCGGAAGCATCGACCATCTGCAGGCGATCCGCATCGCCATCCAGGGCCACGCCGTAATCGGCGCCATGCTCACGCACCGCTGCCACCAGTGCATCAGGGGCGGTAGCACCCACGCCCTTGTTGATGTTGATGCCGTCCGGTTCGCAGCCGATGGCAATCACCTGCGCGCCCAGCTCATGGAACACCATGGGCGCGATCTGGTAGGCCGCACCATGGGCGGCATCGACGACGATTTTCAGCTCGCGCAGGCTCAGGGAATAATCGAAGCTGCTCTTGCAGAACTCGACATACCGCCCGACCGCATCCTTGAGGCGCCAGGTGCGGCCCAGCTGCTCAGACGGCATGCACACCATCGGTTCGTCAATGCCCTGCTCTACTTCCAGCTCCCAGGCATCGGACAGCTTGGCACCCTTGTAGCTGAAGAACTTGATGCCGTTGTCGGCAAAGGCGTTGTGGCTGGCGCTGATCACCACGCCGAGCGAGGCACGCTGGGCACGCGTCAGATAGGCCACGGCCGGCGTCGGCACCGGACCGAGCAGCACCACATCCACGCCAGCTGCGTTGAAACCGGACTCGAGCGCGCTCTCCAGCATGTATCCGGAAATGCGCGTGTCCTTGCCGATGATGACAGTGGGACGCTCGTCACTGCGCTTGAGCACGCGGCCAACGGCATTCGCCAGTCGCATCACGAAATCCGGCGTCAGCGGATGTTGTCCGACCGGGCCGCGGATGCCATCGGTTCCAAAATACTTGCGTTTGCCACTCATGCGTCTCTGACCTTTTCTTCTTTGCCTGTCGCAGGCGATCTTTCCATACTACCTGATTCCGGTGAGATCCCGGCGGTAGCAGTCCACGTTCCCGGCCTCAGGACTCGGTGCGGTGCATGGCTTCCCAGACCGCCAGCGCCTGGCGCGTGGCGGCTACATCGTGCACGCGCACGATGCGCGCACCGCGCTCCACGGCCAGCACATGAGCACTGACGCTGGCCAGGCTGCGTTCGTGCGCCAGCAAGTCGGACTTGTAGCTCACGTCCATCACGCCGGGCGGCAGCGCTTCCAGCACCGCACCCAGGCTGGACTTGCGCGACCAGCCAGCCAGCACCGCATGGCCACCACGCATCAGCTCGCGCTGGTGCGCCAGCAACGCCAGGTTCTGCGGCACCGTCTTGCCAAAACCGATGCCCGGATCCAGCACGATGCGGTCCTTGCTGACGCCCAGGCTGCGCAGCACGTGCGAACGCTGGTCGAGGAAGGCGCGTACTTCCTGCACTGTGTCCAGCAGGCTGCCCTGCATCGGCTGCACCTGCATGCTTTGCGGATCACGGTGCATGTGCATCAGGCAGACGCCGCAGCGGCCATGCTGGGCCACCACCTGCTCGCCATCCAGCCCGTCGGGGCCGGAACGCCAGCGCAATGCCCAGATGTCGTTGATGATGGCGGCGCCGGCATTGAGTACGGCCTGCATCACTTCCGGCTTGTAGGTATCGACCGAGAGCGGCACCTTGTAGGCAGTCGCCGCCTTCACGACCGGCAGCACGCGCGCCAGCTCTTCTTCCAGCGGCACCGCCGGCGAGCCGGGACGGGTCGATTCACCGCCAATATCCAGGATCGTTGCACCCTGGTACAACAGCTGCTCGGCATGCAGCAGCGCACTGCGCGTATCGGCATGGTGGCCTCCGTCAGAAAAGGAATCGGGAGTCACGTTGACGATGCCCATGATATGTGGGCGCTGCAGGTCCAGCGTGTAGTCGCCGGCTTGCCAGAGGGTCTGTTCGGTCATGCAAATCTCCAGTCGCTTCAGAAAACAAAACAGCGGAGCACCAGGCTCCGCTGTGGAGATCACGCCAGCGTGATCAGGTCGGGTTGGAGGCCGGCGGTTTGGCCTCGGGCGCCGGGGCTGCCGGCGGCGTGGCGGGAGCCGTTACCGTGGCCGGTGCCGTACCGCCACCCGCATCACCATCGCCCTTGGGCGGGGTGCGCGGCGCCCAGTCCTTGGGCGGTTGCGGCTCGAGGCCTTCCATGATGGCATCCAGCTGCTCGCTGTCAATGGTTTCCCAGTCCAGCAGCGCCTTGGCCATGGCATGCATCTTGTCGGAGTTTTCCTCGATCAGGCGACGCGCCAGTGCGTACTGCTCGTCGATGATGCGGCGCACTTCCTCGTCCACGCGGCGCATGGTCTCTTCGCTCATGTTGGTGGTCTTGGTCACGCTGCGACCCAGGAACACCTCGCCCTCGTTCTCGGCATAGACCATCGGGCCCAAGGCCTCGCTCATGCCGTAGCGCATCACCATGTCACGCGCAATCTGCGTGGCACGCTCGAAGTCGTTGCTGGCACCAGTGGTCATCTGGTTCATGAACACCTCTTCAGCGATACGGCCACCGAACAGCATGCTGATCTGGTTCAGCATGAATTCCTTGTCGTAGCTGTAGCGGTCCTTCTCGGGCAGGCTCATGGTCACACCCAGCGCACGGCCGCGCGGGATGATGGTGACCTTGTGCACCGGATCGCACTTGGGCAGCAGACGACCGATCAAGGCGTGGCCGGACTCGTGGTAGGCCGTGTTGCGACGCTCTTCCTCGGGCATGACCATGCTCTTGCGCTCGGGGCCCATGATGATCTTGTCCTTGGCCTTCTCGAAGTCCTGCATCTCGACCAGGCGCGCGTTGCGGCGAGCCGCCATCAGCGCAGCCTCGTTGCACAGGTTGGCCAGATCGGCACCGGACATGCCCGGCGTGCTGCGCGCGATGATGGCCGGATTGACGTCAGGGCCAACCGGGATCTTGCGCATGTGCACGTTGAGGATCTGCTCGCGGCCACGGATATCGGGCAGCGTGACATAGACCTGGCGGTCGAAACGGCCCGGGCGCAGCAGTGCGGCATCCAGGATGTCCGGGCGGTTGGTGGCAGCCACCACGATCACGCCCAGGTTGGTCTCGAAACCGTCCATCTCGACCAGCAGCTGGTTCAGCGTCTGCTCGCGTTCGTCGTTGCCACCACCCAGACCGGCACCACGCTGGCGACCGACGGCGTCAATCTCGTCGATGAAGATGATGCACGGGGCATTCTTCTTGGCGTTCTCGAACATGTCGCGCACGCGGGCCGCGCCCACGCCAACAAACATCTCGACGAAGTCGGAACCGGAAATGCTGAAGAACGGTACCTTGGCTTCACCAGCGATGGACTTGGCCAGCAGCGTCTTGCCGGTACCCGGCGGGCCAACCAGCAGCAGGCCACGCGGGATGCGGCCACCCAGCTTCTGGAACTTCTGCGGGTCACGCAGGTAGTCCACCACTTCCTTGACTTCTTCCTTGGCCTCGTCGCAGCCGGCGACATCGGCAAAGGTCACGGTGTTGTTGTTTTCATCGAGCATGCGCGCCTTGGACTTGCCAAAGCTGAAGGCACCGCCCTTGCCGCCGCCCTGCATCTGGCGCATGAAATAGACCCAGACACCAATCAGCAGCAGCATCGGCCCCCAGCTGATCAGCAGGCTGCCCAGCAGCGAGCCTTCCTCGCGCTGCTTGATGTCGAACTTGACGCCGTTGTTCAGCAGGTCACCGACCAGGCCGCGATCCAGATAGGTGGCCGTGGTACGGATGCGACGGTCGTCCATCGTGACCGCCATGATCTCGGTGGAACCATTGCTGCCTTCCTGGATGGTGGCGCTCTTGATCCTGCGGTTCTGCACGTCCGAAATGAATTCGGAATAGGCAACCGTGCTGCCCGGTCCCGTTGCACCTGTCTCGAACTGTTTGAAGACGGTGAAGAGCACCATGGCAACCACGAACCATACTGCGACTTTTGATAGCAATTGCCTGTTCAAGCCTTACTCCATGACATTCCATGGCATGCAGAAGGCATGCCGATATTTCCATATGGGGCCATTTTAGGTGTTTCAAGACATGGGCAGGACAGCATTTTGTGTCCGTCCATGTCGGATACACGGATATGCGCCGGCCTTCAGTCCTGCTGCGGTGCCTTCAGGCGCATGCCGACGATGAAGGTTTCAGACGACTTGTCGCGCGAAGCCTTGGGCTTGACCGGCTTGACCACCTGGAAGGTTTCCTTGAACAGCTTGACCAGCTGGCTGTAGCCGCTGCCGTGGAACACCTTGGTCACCAGCGCACCCTCCGGCTTGAGGTGCTGCAGCGAAAACTCGATCGCCAGCTCGATCAGGTGCGCCACGCGCGCGGCATCGGCCGATTCCACGCCGGACAGGTTGGGCGCCATGTCGGACACCACCACATCGGCCTTGCGCCCCTGCAGTTTTTCCTGCAGCTGTTCCAGCACCTCGTCCTCACGAAAATCCCCCTGCAGGAATTCGACACCCTCGATCGGCTGCATGGGAAGCAGGTCCAGTGCGATAATCCTGCCATTGAGCTCACCAACCGCCGCTCCGTCCGGAGACAGCTTGCGCCGCAGATACTGGCTCCAGGCTCCCGGCGCAGATCCCAGATCGACGACCCAGTCGCCCGGGCGGATCAGGTTCAGCGTCTCGTCAATTTCCTTGAGCTTGTAGGCTGCGCGCGCACGATACCCTTCCCGCTGCGCCAGCTTGACGTACGGATCGTTGATATGGTCATGCAGCCATGACTTGTTGACTTTCTTGCTTTTGGTTTTGAATTTCATGTTTGTCGCCTGCATACTGCAGACACTCCCTTTTCAGGAATCATAGTCCAATGCCCCAGATTGTATTGACCACGCAGCAACGCAAGGTCCACCGCGCCGAAGCCCATCACCTGTCACCGGTCGTGATGATCGGTGCCGATGGCCTGTCTGAAGCCGTGCTGCGCGAAGCCGATGCTGCCCTCAACGCCCACGGCCTGATCAAGATCCGCGTGCTCGGCGACGACCGCGAAGCGCGCGAACAGATGTACCAGCAGATCGCCGACCAACTCAATGCTGCCCCGATCCAGCATATCGGCAAGCTGTTCGTGCTGTGGCGCCCGATCCCCGAAAAGGAGCGCGAGATTGACGAGGACCGCATGCCCGGCCCACGCGACATCAAGGTCATCAAGAACAGCAGCCGTGGCGGCCAGCGTCCGCAGGTGCGCACGGTACGCGTGCTCGGCAACCAGCGCCTGACTGCCGGCGGCATCCTCAAGCGCGCCAAGAAGCGCCAGGTATCGCCCAAGAAGCGCCAGGGAGACTGAGCCCATGAGCGATGATCGCATCATCCTGTGCATGAAATGGGGCACCAAGTACGGCCCCGAGTACATCAACCGCCTGTACGCCATGGTGCGCCGTCACCTGAGTGGCGATTTTCGTCTGGTCTGCCTGACCGATGACAGCAAGGGCATTCGCGAAGAAGTCGAATGCTACCCGATTCCGCCGCTGGATCTGCCGCCCGGCATTCCCGAACGTGGCTGGAACAAGCTGACCACCTTCACCGCAGACCTGCACGGCCTGCAAGGCACCGCCCTGTTCCTGGATGTGGATGTCGTCATCACCGGCCCGCTGGACGACTTTTTTACCTATCCCGGCGACTTCGTCATCATCCACGATTACAAGCGCCCCTGGCGCATTACCGGCAACTCCTCGGTCTACCGTTTCAAGATTGGCGCCTATCCGGAAATCCTCGACAAGTTCCGCAAGGAGTTTGCGACCATCCGCGAGCAGTTCCGCAACGAGCAGGCCTACCTGTCGGACGAGATGCACAAGCTGGGCAAGCTGAGCTACTGGCCGAAAGACTGGTGCCCGAGCTTCAAGTACGACTGCATTCCCGCCTGGCCAACCAACTACTGGAAGCCGCCCTTTGTGCCGAAGAACGCGCGCATCGTGATCTTCCATGGCGAATGCAACCCGCCGGATGCCCTGGCGGGCCGCCGCAACCGCCGCTTCCGCCATATCGAACCCGCCACCTGGGTATCGCAATACTGGCGCGAATAAGGCGCGCATACAGCAACAGCAAGGCCGGCTTGAAGCCGGCCTTTTGCATCCTGCGTGCCTGTGGCGGTGCTTACTCCGCCTTGGCCTCGTCCTCGTTCTCGCTGTCAGGCGACTTGCTGACGCGATTGAACCAGCCCGACCCCCAGATGCCGACCTCGTACAGCAAGCACATGGGAATCGCCAGTGCCAGCTGTGACAGCACGTCAGGCGGCGTGACAATCGCGGCCACGACGAAAGCAAGTACGATGAAATAGCCCCGGAAGGACTTGAGCTGCGCCACCGTGACCATGCCGAAACGCACCAGCAGCATCACCACGATAGGCACCTGGAAGGCCAGCGCAAACGCCAGATAGAGCGACAGGATCGCCTGCACGTAGGAAGCGACGTCAGGCGTGGCCGCCACCGAATCCGGCGTGAAGTGCTGGATGAAATTGAACATCTTGTCCAGCACGAAGAATTGCACGAAGGCGATGCCGGCATAGGCCAGCAGGCTGCCGAAGATGATCAGCGGCATCGCGAATTTCTTTTCGTGGTTGTACAGGCCCGGCGCGACAAAGGCCCAGGCCTGGTACATCAGCCAGGGCAAGGCCGCCAGCACTGCCACCATCATCAATACCTTGAGCGGCACGAAGAAGGGAGAAAACACATCGACCGCGATCAGACGCGAATCGGCCGGCATATGGGCACGGATCGGCTGCGCAATGAAGTTGAGCAGGCCATCCGGACCGGGAAAGAAGGCCAGCACCAGCGCCACCGCGGCGACCCCGTACAGCATGTACAGGATGCGGTCGCGCAGCTCGATCAGATGCTCGACGAAGGGCTGCTCGCTACCCGCGAGCTCGTCCTGCTTGTTGTCCTCAGCCATGGTACCTGTTCAGATGGAAAAGATGGCCGGCACCGGAAGATCCGGCACCGGGTGTGCATCAGATGCGTTTCTTGGGGCGGAAGCGTGCCACGCGCGCAGCTGCCGACTGGATATGGGTGCGAACGCCCTGCTGCTGCTTGTACCAGACCGGCGTGGCACCGCGCTTGACGCGCCAGTTCTTGCGCGGATGGCGGTACGACGAGGCCGGACGCGGCGTGTAGCCAGTGTGGCCACCTTCGGCCGTGGCATAGCTGTCGTCAGACTGGAACACCGAGCCGGCACCGGAACTGGAGCTGCTGTCAGCAGCGCTGCCCGTCGTGCTGCTGGTACTGCCGCTGTCGTAACTGCCTTCCAGGTCGGTCTGCACGCTGCGGCCGGTTTCGTGGATCTCGCGCTCGACATCGCGCGCGGCACCCTCGACCGTTTCCTTCATCTTGCGCAGCTCGTCCAGCTCCATGCTGCGCGTGACCTCGGCCTTGACGTCGCTCACATAGCGCTGCGCCTTGCCAACCAGCGCACCCACGGTGCGCGCCACGCGCGGCAGCTTTTCCGGCCCGATGACGACGAGCGCCACCACGCCGATCAGCGCCAGCTTGGAAATACCGAGATCAATCACGCTCGCCTGCTCCTGTCACCGTCAGACGGCGCATCAGGACTTGTTCTTGGCTTCGACGTCGATGGTGTTGGCCTGGTCAGCCGCCTTGCTGGCCGTGACCTGCTGCTGGGCAGCGGCATCGGCCGGCGTTTCGCCTTCCTTCATGCCGTCCTTGAAACCCTTCACGGCGCCGCCCAGGTCGGTGCCGATGTTCTTCAGCTTCTTGGTACCGAATACCAGGACCACGATCAGCAGCACGATCAGCCAGTGCCAGATGGACAGAGAACCCATGTTGAACTCCTTGATGTATGTTCAGTTCAGAAAAATGATTGTAATGTGCGGTGCAGCAAGGCGGAATGCCCTGACTCAGCCTTTTTTCCACGGACGCGGTCCGCCGATCACGTGGACGTGCAGGTGGTGCACTTCCTGACCACCCTGCTCGCCGGTGTTGATGACCACGCGGAAGCCGCCTTCGGGATAGGGCTCGCAGCCCTGCTCCATGGCCAGCTTCGGTGCCAGCGTCATGATCTTGCCCATCAGGGCCGCATCGGCCTCGGTCAGCGCCGCCATCGAGCTGATATGGCGCTTGGGAATGATCAGGAAATGCACGGGTGCCCACGGGTTGATGTCATGGAAGGCGAAGATGTCTTCGTCCTCGTACACCTTGTTCGAGGGAATCTGTCCTGCGGCAATCTTGCAGAAAATGCAGTCGGCTTGCATGCTCACGTCCGGGTGGTTTGACAAACAATCCGTGGATTATCACCCGGAACCGTGACACATAGCTGACATTGCTGCGTCATGCACCTACCGGACGGTTGTCATTCATGCGCACCATGCCGCGCACGATGCGGTACAGGAACCAGATCGAGACAATGCCCCAGGCCAGGTAGCCGGGCACGATCAGCAGCAGGAACAGCGGGCTGGTCACCACATACCAGAAGGTGGCCCAGAGCACGGAGCGGATGCGCCAGCTGAAATGGCTTTCCTGCCAGGTACCCTTGGCGTCATCGCGCTTGACCAGGTCAATCACGAAGGCCAGGATCAGCACCGCCACCCCCACCTGCAGGCCCGGAATGACGGCGGCCAGCGCCACCGCCAAGTGCAGCAGATAGCTGACCCAGCCCACGGCCTTGAGGTTGCGGGCGCGGGTTTCCAGGTCGTATCCCTGCGGGAAGGCTGGCGGCTGCACTTGCGCCTGGGGCCGGGTTTCGCGGGCTTTTACGTCAAGCACGTCGTTCATGGCAACTCCTTGTCGAGAACGGTGGGTGGCGCGGAGTCAGTCGGCCGGACGGCTCGCCTTCTCTGCAATGCCACTGATCCCTTCGCGGCGCGCAAGTTCCGCCGTAATGTCTTCCGGACGCAGGCCGTAGTGCGTGAGCGCGATCATGCTGTGGAACCAGAGATCGGCGATTTCATACACCAGTTTGGCCTTGTCGGCACCGGCATCCACATCCTTGGCTGCCATCACGGTTTCGGTGGCTTCCTCGCCAATTTTCTTGAGGAAGGCGTCCGGGCCCTTGTGCAGCAGTTTCGCCACATAACTGGTCTCGGGATTGCCACCGCGTGCCGGCAGGCGCGATTCCAGCGTGTCGGCGACACGGGCGAGGATGTCTTGCGTGGTGAAGGTCATGGCCATTACTTGTAGATGCTTTCAGGGTCTTTCAAGACCGGATCGATGGCTTGCCAGTGGCCGTTTTGCAAGCTTTGGTAAAAGCAGCTGTGGCGGCCGGTGTGGCAGGCAATGCCGGGCTCGTGGCCGAGCTGCGTGATCTTGAGCAGCACCACGTCGTTGTCGCAGTCGAGGCGGATATCGTGCACGGTCTGCACATGGCCGCTTTCCTCGCCCTTGAACCAGAGCTTGTTGCGCGAACGACTGAAGTAGACGGCGCGACCAAGCTCGGCAGTCTTCTGCAGCGCTTCACGGTTCATCCAGGCGAACATCATCACGTCGCCGGTAGCGGCTTCCTGGGCAATCACCGGCACCAGGCCGTTGGCATCCCAACGCACGGCATCGAGCCAGTCTGGCGTCATCGTCATGGCGTCTCCTTACAGGCGCACCGGAATGCCGCGCGCCGCCATGTGCTGTTTGGCCTGCAGCACGGTGTATTCGCCATAGTGGAAGATGCTGGCGGCCAGTACGGCATCGGCACCGCCCTGCTGCACGCCATCGGCCAGGTGATCCAGGTTGCCAACACCACCGGAAGCGATTACCGGTACCGAAATCGCATCGCTGACGGCACGCGTGAGTTCCAGGTCAAAACCGCTCTTGGTGCCATCCTTGTCCATGCTGGTGAGCAGGATTTCGCCGGCACCATAGTCGGCCATCTGGCGCGCCCAGGCCACGGCATCGAGGCCGGTGTTCTGGCGGCCGCCGTGGCTATAAACGTCCCAGCCCTCTCCGCGTGCGGCAATCTCTTCGGGCAGCACGCGGCGCTTGGCGTCGATTGCCACCACAATGCACTGCGAGCCGTAGCGGCCGGCAGCCTCGCGGATGACCTCGGGATTGGCAATGGCCGCCGAGTTGAAACTGGTCTTGTCGGCGCCAGCGTTGAGCAGGCGACGTACATCATCGACCGTGCGCACGCCACCGCCTACCGTCAGTGGGATAAAGACCTGGCTGGCCACCGCCTCGATGATGTGCAGGATCATGTCGCGGCCATCGCTGGTGGCGGTGATGTCCAGGAAAGTGAGTTCGTCGGCACCCTGCTCGTTGTAGCGGGCGGCGATTTCGACCGGGTCACCGGCATCGCGCAGTTCGACAAAATTGACGCCCTTGACCACGCGGCCACCGGTAACGTCGAGACAGGGGATGATTCGTTTGGCTAGCATGATGCGGATTGTAACGGCTGCCTTGGCAGCAGCCCCTGTTCCGGCGTCGGATAACGCAGCACCAGCCCCAGTTCCTGTTTCAGGCGGCGGTTGTCCAACTGGCGCGATTCCTGCATGAAACTCAGCAGCATCGGCGACAGCTGTTCGCGCGCCGCAGCCAGGCTGATGCGTGGCGGACGAGGCAAGCCATACAGATCAGCCGCCAGATCAAAATAGTCCCCCATTTTCAGGCGCGCATCGTCGTTCACGTGCACGATGCGCTGTGGCCGGCCACGCCATAACGCCAACCAGCAGGCACGCGCCAGGTCATCGGCATGGATGTGGTTGCTGTAGCTGTCATCCTGCGGCTGCAAGGCCGGTGTGCCACGCAACAGGCGTTCACGCGGCGTGCCTTGTGGCCGGTCTGGCGCGTAGATGCCCGGTATGCGCAGGATGCTGATGGCAGGCTGGCCCAGGCCTTGCCGGCCCCAGCGGCGCAGGGTCTGTTCGGCATGCACGCGGCGGCGCGCGCGATCGGTGGCGGGGGCCACGATATCGGTTTCACGCAGCAAAGCACCGTGGCGGTTGCCATAGACACCGCTGGTGCTGCCATAGGCCAGTTGCAAGGGTTGTCGGCCACGCCGCAAGGCCTGCACCAGGGTGCGTGTGCGCAGGTCCAATGCGCCAGCATCGGCACCCGGTGGCGCCAGATGCAGCACGCGATGCGCCCAGCCAGCCAGCCGGCGCAGGCTGTGCGGCTGGTCCAGGTTGCCGGACAGCACCGCCAGCCCCTGTGTGCGCAGCGCAGCCAGCCGCTGCGGCTGGCTGCTCAATGCCAGCAGCTGCACGCCGCGGCGTGGCACGGCTTGCCGCACCACGCGCGCACCGACATCGCCACAGCCGACTATCAGCAGACGCTGGCGGCGGAAACGGGCCGGCCATGCGCGCGGGCGTCGGGTCTCGGGATCAACGGTGCGGGGACGGAACAAGGACATGGAACAGCATCATGACAGGCTCAGGCAGCCCCGAATGTAGCAGCGACTGACCCTGCACCGATCAGGGAGCCCCAAGATACAGGACAATAGAGCATGATGGCTCCCGCGTGGAGCCGCCCTTTTCCATCCGATTTTTGCAGGAGAACACCCCCCATGGGATACCAGGTCCATATCCAGCCCAGCGGCCGCCAGTTTGAGGTTCTGGACGGCGAAACCGTGCTCGAAGCCGGCATCCGTCTGACCATCGGCCTGCCCTATGGCTGCAAGGATGGTGCCTGTGGCTCCTGCAAGTGCAAGAAGATCAGCGGCGAGGTCACGCACCACCCCTATCAGGAAAAAGCCCTGTCCGAGGCCGAACTGGCAGCCGGCATGGTGCTGGCCTGCCGTGCCGTACCGCAGTCCGACCTGGTGCTGGAATCGCGCCAGGTGACGGCAGCCGGCGCTTTCCCGGTGCGCAAGATGCCGGCGCGCGTGATGGGCCTGGCGCGCCTGGCCGATGACGTGATGCAGATCACCCTGCAGTTGCCGACCAATGCACCGCTGCAATACCACGCCGGCCAGTACATCGATTTCCTGCTGGCCGATGGCCAGCGCCGCAGCTATTCCATGGCCACCGCCCCGCAGGACATCGATCCGGCGCAGCCGCGTGTCGATCTGCATGTGCGCCACATGCCCGGCGGCAAGTTCACCGACCATGTGTTCGACGGCATGAAGGAAAAGGAAATCCTGCGCATCGAAGGTCCGTTCGGCAGCTTCCACCTGCGCGAAGAAGACGGCCAGGGCCCGCTGATCTTTCTGGCCTCCGGCACCGGCTTTGCCCCGATCAAGGCCATGCTGGAACACATGGCACACACCGGCAGCCAGCGCCATGCAGTGCTCTACTGGGGCGCGCGCCGCCCGGCCGACGTCTACATGCACGACTGGATCACGGACTATTGCGCGCGCCATCCGCAGGTACGCTATGTGCCGGTGATTTCCGATGCCCTGCCGGAAGACGGCTGGACCGGCCTGAGTGGCCTGGCGCTGGACGTGATGCTGCAGGAGAACCCGGACATGCGCGATGCCCAGCTCTATGCCTGTGGCGCTCCCGCCATGGTGGATGCCGCCAAGGAACGCGCCATTGCCAGCCACCAGCTGGATCCGGACAACTTCTTTGCCGATGCCTTTACCTCGCTGAAGGACAAGGCGGATCCGCAAGCCTGAGTAATAGCGGCTGGTTCAGTAGCAGAGCTCGACCAGCCGCAAGCGGTTACCGTCAGGATCCAGCACGCGCAGGATGCGCAAGCCACTGATTCTGCCCTCGCACAGCACCGGTCCCTGGAAGTTGACCCAGCCTTCGCGCTGCAGGCGGGTAGAAATCGCGGACACCGGCTGGGACGCCAGGAAGTAGAACTCCTGCATCACAGGGTTCATGTGCGCATCAACGCTATTTTCGGCAAGCTGTCGCTGGACTTCGACCAGCTGGATGCTGCCCGGGCTCAATCGGAATACATAGCCAGCATACGCCTGTGCCATGCAGGCATCGAGCTCCAGGTTCGGAACATGCTGCAGCTTGAGCACTCGGGTATAAAAATCCAGGCACTCAAATGGCCTGGTACTGGTAATCAGGGGATCCGGCATATCTGAAATTGTTGCCGGAAGCAATGATCATTACGCCATCACACATGTTTCATGCGGAAATAAACATCCAAAAAACGTGAAATAGTCCCGCAAGCCAGTTTACTCGCCCAGATAGGCTGCACGCACGCGCGGATCCTCCAGCATGCTGCCTGCCTCGCCCTGCATGGTCATCACGCCCGACTCCATCACGTAGCCGCGATCGGCAATCGACAGCGCACGGCTGGCGTTCTGTTCCACCAGCAACAGCGTCATGCCGCGCTGGTGCACGTCCTGCACCACCTCGAAGATCTTGTCCACCATGATCGGTGACAAGCCCATGGATGGCTCATCCAGCAGCAACAGGCGCGGACGTGCCATCAGGCCACGCGCCATCGCCAGCATCTGCTGCTCGCCGCCGGACATGGTGCCGGCCAATTGGGCACGGCGTTCCTTCAGCCGCGGGAACAACTCCAGCATGCGCTCCATATCCTGTGCCACGGCGGCCTTGTCCTTGCGCAGGAAGGCGCCCATCTGCAGGTTCTCGATGATGCTCATGCGCGTGAAGATGCCGCGTCCTTCCGGAATCATCACCAGCCCTGCCCGGGCAATATCCCAGGCGCCCTTGCCGCGGATGCTCTTGCCCAGGAACTGGATATCGCCGTTGCGCACCGGCTGCAGCCCGGTGATCGCCTTCATGGTGGTGGTCTTGCCGGCACCGTTGGAGCCGATCAGCGAGACCAGTTCGCCCTCGCGCACTTCCAGGTCGATGCCCTTGACCGCATTGATGCCGCCGTAGGCCACTTCCAGTCCACTGATTTTCAACAGGGTTTTGCTCATGCTGTGTTCTGCCTCAATGCTGCCCGGTGCCCAGATAGGCCTCGATCACCTTCTCGTCCTTCTGCACCTGCGCCGGCGTGCCTTCGGCGATCACCTTGCCATAGTCCAGCACCGTCACGCGGTCGCACAAGCCCATGACCAGCTTCACGTCGTGCTCGATCAGCAGAATGGTGCGGTTGTCCTTGCGGATGCGGTCGATCAGCTCGCGCAGCTGCACTTTTTCGGTGGCGTTCATGCCGGCTGCCGGCTCGTCGAGCGCAATCAGCTGCGGCTCGGTCGCCAGCGCGCGGGCAATCTCCAGCCGGCGCTGATCGCCATAACTCAGCGTACGCGCACGGAAATCCGCATATTGGCCAATGCCGACATAGTCCAGCAGTTCCTGTGCACGCTCGCGGATGGCGGCTTCCTCGGCACGGAAGGCGCGTGTCTGGAAGATGGCACCCAGCACGCCGGAATGGGTACGCACATGGCGCCCCACCATCACGTTTTCCAGCGCCGTCATCTCGGCAAACAGGCGGATGTTCTGGAAGGTCCGAGCGATGCCAGCCTGGGCCACCTTGTGTACCGCCGTCGGCTCGTAGGCCTTGCCGGCCAGTTCAAAGCTGCCACTATCCGGCGTATACAGGCCGGTGATGACGTTGAAAAAGGTCGTCTTGCCGGCGCCGTTGGGACCGATCAGGCCGTAGACCTGGCCCTGCTCGATATGCAGCTTGACCTCGCTCAGCGCCTGCAGGCCGCCAAAGCGCTTGGACACATTGCGGACTTCGAGAATCGTCGTGCTCATGCTGTTTCCGCCTCAGGGGTTGACGCTGTCCTGGCGGACCGTAGTAGTGCCGGGAACGGCATCGGCGGGCGAGTCGACGCCAGGCGGGTTCTGCTGGGCCGTCACCGGCTGGGCCTTGCTGGCACCCACCTTGCGGCTGGCCGACTTGCCATGCTCGGGCGAAGGCCACAGACCGCGCGGACGCAGCAGCATCACCGAGATCATGGCCAGTGCAATCAGCAGCTGGCGCAGGATCGCCGGATCCAGGCGACCATCGGTCATGGCCTGCAACGGGTGCGCCACATAGCGCAGCACCTCGGGCAGTGCCGACAGCAACACTGCGCCCAGGATCACGCCCGGCAGGTGGCCCAGGCCACCGAGCACCACCATGGCGACGATCATGATCGACTCCATCAGGCTGAAGGATTCGGGCGAGACAAAGCCCTGGAAGCTGGCAAACATGGCACCGGAAATGCCACCAAAAGTGGCCCCCATGCCGAAGGCCAGCAGCTTGAGGTTGCGCGTGTTCAGGCCCATCGCCTGCGCCGCCGTCTGGTCTTCGCGGATCGCCATCCAGGCGCGGCCAATGCGCGAGTCCTGCAGGCGGTAGCAGACCACCACCGTCAGCACCACCAGCACCAGGAACAGGTAGTAGTACAGGCTGACCGAAGCCACGGTAAAACCGCCGATATCGAGCGAACGCGACAGCGAATGGCCGGCCACGGTGACCGGATCGATCTGGCCGATGCCCTTGGGCCCGTTGGTGATATTGACCGGCGCATCCAGGTTGTTCATGAAGATACGGATGATCTCGCCAAAGCCCAGCGTAACGATGGCCAGGTAATCACCGCGCAGCTTGAGCAGCGGGTAGCCCAACAGCACACCGACAATGCCGGCCAGCGCCGCCGCCAGCGGAATCACCGCCCAGAGCGGCAAGTGCATGCCGTTGGGAAACACCGCCACCAGCTGTGGAAAGGTGCCGAGCAGATGCGGCGAAGCCAGTAGCGCGAACAGGTAGGCACCCACGGCATAAAACGCCACATAGCCTAGATCCAGCAGGCCGGCGTAGCCGACCACGATATTCAGGCCCAGCGCCAGCATGATGTACAGCAGCGCCAAGTCGGCGATGCGCACCCAGGCGTTGCCGAACTGCTGCAGCACCAGCGGCAGTACCAGCAGGCCAATCGCCGCCAGCAGGAAGACAAACAGTTTGCTCTTGCTCGATGTCATGCGGTTCTCCCGGTCAGGCGCGGTCGGCCACGCGTTCGCCCAGCAGGCCGGACGGGCGCAGGATCAGGATCAGCACCAGCACCAGGAAGCCCAGGATGTCGGTGTAATGGCTGCCCAGCACGCCGCCGGTCAGCACACCCAGGTAGCCGGAGCCGATCGATTCGATCAGGCCCAGCAACAGGCCGCCAACCACGGCTCCGCCGAGGTTGCCAATGCCGCCCAGCACCGCGGCGGTAAACGCCTTCAGGCCCGGCAGAAAGCCCATGGTGTGCTGCACTGTGCCGTAGTTGGCGGCAAACATGACGCCGGCCACGGCGGCCAGCACGGCGCCGATGATGAAGGTGGCAGAAATCACGGTATCGGGCTTGACCCCCATCAGCGAGGCCACGCTCGGATTTTCGGCGGTGGCACGCATGGCACGGCCCAGGCTGGTGCGGTGTACCACGTAGAGCAGCACCGACAGGCAGATGGCGGTCACGCCCAGCACCATCACCTGGGTCACGGTGATGACAGCTCCGGCGACCTGGAACGGCTCGGCCGCCAGCAGCGTCGGGTAGGACTTGTAGTTGGGTTTCCAGATGATCATGGCCAGCGTCTGCAGCAGGATGCTCATGCCAATGGCGGTGATCAGCGGTGCCAGCCGCGGGCTGTTGCGCAGCGGCCGGTAGGCAATTTTCTCGATGCTGAAGTTGAGCACGGCAGCCACCACGCAGGCCACCAGCATGGCAATCAGCAGCACCATCCAGCCTGGCAGGCCCGGCATGCTTTCCTGGATCAGACCGACAATCGTCCAGCTGGTGAGCGCGCCAATCATCAGCACTTCGCCGTGCGCAAAGTTGATCAGGTTGATGATGCCGTACACCATGGTGTAGCCAAGGGCGACCAGCGCGTACATGCTCCCCAGGACCAGACCATTGATGATCTGTTGCAACAAGATTTCCATCGTCTGGGTTCTCCCCTGATCTGACCGGCAACGGTGTGCGCTACCTCTATAACCGGTGCGTGTGACACCTGTCGCGGTACCGCCAGCCCTGTTGCAAATCCTTACCCAGCGGGCAGCGGCAAACGATTGTAGCAAGCACGATCGTACGCTCCCGGCTGTTTTGCGTGGGGGATTCCCTGATATGTAATCCCTGAAATCAGGGCTTGCCGGCCTCTTCGTCCCAGCGTTTCAGCTGCGCCAGCTTCTCGCCAATGCGCAGTTCCAGCCCGCGCGGCACCGGCTGGTACCAGCCGGGATCGGCCATGTCATCAGGCAGATAGTGCTCGCCGGCGGCATAGGCATGCGGTTCGTCATGCGCATAGCGGTAGGCACGACCATGGCCCAGTTCTTTCATGAGTTTGGTGGGCGCATTGCGCAGATGCACCGGCACCTCGCGGCTCTTGTCCTGCTTGACGAAGGCGCGCGCCTGGTTATAGGCCTTGTAGCCGGCATTGCTCTTGGCGGCTATCGCCAGATAAATCACCGCCTGCGCCAGCGCCAGCTCCCCTTCCGGGCTGCCCAAGCGCTCGTAGGTCAGCGCGGCGTCGTTGGCGATCTGCATGGCGCGCGGATCGGCCAGGCCGATGTCTTCCCAGGCCATGCGGATGATGCGGCGCGACAGGTAGCGCGGATCGGCGCCGCCATCCAGCATGCGCGTCAGCCAGTAGAGTGCGGCATCCGGGCTGGAGCCGCGCACCGACTTGTGCAGCGCCGAGATCTGGTCGTAGAAGTTGTCGCCGCCCTTGTCAAAACGGCGCGCATTCAGCGTCAGCGCGTTTTCGATGAAGGCGGCATCGATCTGCTGCACGCCAGTGGTGTGCGCAGCCGTCTGGCACTGCTCCAGCAGGTTCAGGAAGCGGCGCGCATCACCATCGGCATAGCCGATCAGGGTATCCACCGCCAGTTCGTCAAACTGCAGCTCACCCAGCGCCATGGCCTGCGCGCGCTGCAGCAGCTGGCGCAGCTCCTCATCGGTGAGCGACTTGAGCACATAGACCTGCGCCCGTGACAGCAGTGCCGAGTTGACCTCAAATGAGGGGTTTTCTGTGGTGGCACCGATAAAGGTAACCAGGCCGCTTTCGGCATAGGGCAGCAAGGCGTCCTGCTGCGACTTGTTGAAGCGGTGGATCTCGTCCACGAACAGGATGGTGTGGCGGCCCTGCGCCAGATTCTGCTCGGCCTGCTCCATGGCGGCACGGATGTCCTTGACGCCGGAAAACACCGCCGACAGCGCGATAAAGGCGCAGTCAAACGCCGTCGCCGTCAGGCGCGCCAGCGTGGTCTTGCCCACGCCGGGCGGGCCCCAGAAGATCATCGAGTGCGGCTTGCCCGACAGGAAGGCCAGCCGCAGCGGCTTGCCTTCACCCAGCAAATGGGTCTGGCCGATCACCTCGTCCAGCGTTTTCGGCCGCAGCGCCTCGGCCAGCGGCGGGATCGGATCCTGCGAGAACAGGTCAGCCATGGGCATCCTCCTGCACAAGAGACAGCAACAGCACAGCCCTGTGCGCCGGCAGGCAGACAGGGCTGTGGGATTCGGGATTGCAGGCCATCAGACGCATCATCATGCCTGCATGTTACCCGTATTGCCTGCCACTACGGGCAGGATCATGCCGTGCTTACTGCTTCAGCACGTCGGCACCAGCCGGCGGCTTGAAGTTGAAGCTGACATTGGCCGGCAGCTTGCTGCCAAAGTTCTGAAACTGGATATCGGAACGCTGGCCGAAGTTGTCCAGGATCACCAGCGAACGCAGGTCCTTGCCCTGGAAACCGATCATCACGTTCTTGATCTGGCCGTCCTGGGCCTTGGGCGTGGCGCGCACCCACTCCAGGCCACCCTGCCCGGTCGCATTTTCCAGCTTGTAATGCGTCTGCAGCGACTTCAGGCTGGTCGCCGAGGCCACCAGGGCGGCCGGCGTGGCGTCCAGCACCTGGGCCTGGCTGCGCTGCGTCACCTGGTTCAGGCCGGCGTCGTACATCCACAGCGTCTTGCCATCAGCGACGATGGTCTGCTTGAACGGCTTGGTGTAATCGAAACGGAACTGGCCCGGTCGCTTGAAGCTGAAGGTGCCGGAGCTCTGGCGTGCCGTACCTTTCTTGTTCACATTGGTCACGGTCTGGGTAAAAGTGGCCTGACCGGACTTGCTGTTCTTGATGTAGCTGTCGAGCGTGGACAGGCCATCCGCATGGGCGGCGCCACTCCAGCCAGCCAGACCCACGGCCAGGACGGATGCAGCTCCCAGCAGCGAACGGCGACGGGAAGCGGCAGCGGGCTGCACGGATTTGGCGGTTTCTTGCTTGAACATCAGCGATTTCTCCTTCGTAGGCTGACCTGCCACACGGCCCCATGCCGTGCATCTGCAGACGGGCTGCTTCAGGTCTTGCTGTCAGTTTAGAGGGGGAAACGGGCAGGAGTTCAGGTGCAAGCGTTGCAAAAGTCCTGCCATGGCAGAAAATGTAACAGCTAACGGCGCAAGTCCCTGCCGGTCTTGCCACCGCACAGGGACTTGTTACAAAACAAGGACAGAAAGCTGACGTTTATTCGTCGCGATTCGGCACCAGGATGTCGCGCTGGCCGCTGCTGGACAGGCTGCTGACCAGGCCAGCACGCTCCATATCCTCCAGCAGGCGGGCAGCGCGGTTGTAGCCGATGCGCAGTTCACGCTGCACCAGCGAGATGCTGGCCTTGCGCTTCTTCAGCACCACTTCGACGGCCTGGTCGTACATCGGATCCTGCTCGCCACCACCCTGGCCATCGGCACCGCCCTCCTCGCCATCGACGGTACCGCCTTCCAGCACGCCCTCGATGTAGTTGGGCTCGCCGTGCTCCTTCAGGAAGGTCACGACGCGGTGCACTTCGTCATCGCTGACAAAGGCACCGTGCACGCGCGTCGGCATGCCTTGGCCCGACGGCAGGTAAAGCATGTCACCCATGCCCAGCAGGCTTTCGGCACCCATCTGGTCCAAAATGGTGCGGCTGTCGATCTTGCTCGATACCTGGAAGGCGATACGCGTCGGGATGTTGGCCTTGATCAGGCCGGTGATCACGTCCACGCTCGGGCGCTGCGTCGCCAGGATCAGGTGGATGCCGGCAGCACGCGCCTTCTGCGCCAGACGCGCAATCAACTCCTCGATCTTCTTGCCGACCACCATCATCAGGTCGGCCAGCTCGTCGATCACCACCACCAGATACGGCAGGCGCTCCAGCGGCTCAGGCGAATCGGGCGTCAGGCTGAACGGGTTCGGGATCAGCTCCTCACGGGCCTTGGCCTCCTCGATCTTGGCGTTGTAGCCCGCCAGGTTGCGCACGCCCATCTTGCTCATCAGCTTGTAGCGACGCTCCATCTCGCCGACGCACCAGTTCAGGCCGTGGGCGGCCTGGCGCATGTCAGTCACGACCGGCGCAATCAGGTGCGGAATGTCTTCGTAGACCGACATTTCCAGCATCTTGGGGTCGATCATCAGCAGGCGCACTTGCTCGGGCGATGCCTTGTAGAGCAGGCTCAGGATCATGGCGTTGATGCCGACCGACTTGCCGGAGCCGGTGGTACCGGCCACCATCACGTGCGGCATCTTGGCCAGGTCAGCCACGATCGGCGTACCGACGATGTCCTTGCCCAGGCCGACCGTCAGCAGCGACTTGCCGTCGTGGTAGGCGTTGGAGCCCAGCACCTCGCTCAGATGGATAGTCTGGCGACGCGCATTCGGCAACTCCAGCGCCATCAGGTTCTTGCCCGGAATGTTCTCGACCACGCGGATCGACACCAGACTCAGCGAACGCGCCAGGTCCTTGGCCAGGTTGACGATCTGCGAGCCCTTGACGCCGGTCGCCGGCTCCATCTCGTAGCGCGTGACCACCGGGCCCGGCTTGGCCGCCACCACGCGCACCTCCACGCCAAAGTCCTTGAGTTTCTTTTCGATCAGGCGGCTGGTCATTTCCAGCGTCTCGTGCGGGATCGCTTCACGGTTGGCCGGCGCTTCGTCCAGCAGGCTGATCTGTGGCAGCGTGCTGTCAGGCAGTTCGGTAAACAGCGGCTTCTGGCGCTCCTTGGCAACACGCACACTGGGCTCGGCCGCCAGCGGTCGTACCGGCATGTCGACGGCCACCGGAATCGGATGGTTCTCGCGCACCTGTTCCAGCTCCTGCTCGACCTCGACTTCGCGCTGGCGGGCGGCTTCCTGGCCGGCTGCCACATCTGCCGCCACTTCACGACGGGTACGCGCGGCATCGATGCGCTGCTCGATCCAGGCACCGATCTGCTGCGACACCTGGCCCCAGGAGAAGCGGAACACCCAGGCAAACGCCGCTACCAGCAGCACGATGCCCAGCACGCCGGAGCCCAGCCCGCCCAGGAAAGACTGCATCAGCGGGCCGACAAAGCTGCCCAGCATGCCGCCAGCGCCCCCCGGCAGCGAGGCTGCACCGGCATACAGGCGGCTCCATTCCAGGCCAGCGGCCGACGCCAACAACACCAGCAGGGCCAGCCACCAGACCAGGCGCTGGTCAAACCAGCCCAGCCAGCGCTGACGCCAGCCGATGTTGTCTGCCTGCGCTACGCCTGCCACCTCGGGCAGCATCTGGCCGCGGATCCAGCTGCGGAACAGGCGCACCCAGCCGGCAAACAGCGCCAGGAACAGCAGCCAGACCGAGCGGCCCAGCAGGAAATAGCTGATGTCGGCGACCCAGGCGCCGGCATGGCCAAGCCAGTTGCGCGGCTCGGAATAGACGCCGGTGGTGCTCCAGGCAGGGTCAGCGGTATCGTGGCTGACCAGGGCGGCCAGCCAGAATACCAGCAGCAGCAGGCCGACAAACAGCACGGTCTCCTGGCTGAAACGCCGGAAAAAGGCGGGGACCAGCGGCTTGTCGTCTACGGGGGCGGGTTCAGTCTGGGTATTGCGAATCAGGTATGCCATTCAACTTCCTTGGCAGCCGTCTTCAGTCTGCCTGCTGGCTGCGCGGGGTCAGCACGAAGCTGCCATCCGGACGCTCCACCAGCGTGCCATCTTCCTCAAAGTGTTTCATCACGCGGCTGACCATCTCGCGCGAGGCGCCGACCATCTTGGCCACGTCCTGGCGCGATACCTTCTGGCGCAACACCATGCTGCCGTCGGCATCGGTTTCCGTCATGTCGATCAGTACCGTCTGCACGCGGCCATAGACATCCATCAGCGCCAGCGATTCGATCTGCTTGTCGGCCTTGCGCAGGCGGCGCACCAGGCCCCGCATGACCGCCTCGGCCATGCTGGAGTTCTCGCGCAGGCTGTTGACGAAGGCGTCGCGATCCAGCGTGAGCACGTCGGTCTGCACCTCGGCACGTACCGTGGCGGAATGCGGCTCGCCGTCGATCAGGCTCATTTCGCCGATGCAGTCACCCACCTCCAGCGTGGCCATGATGACCTCGCGCCCACGGTGATCCTGCAGCAGGACGCGCGCCCGGCCGGACAGGATCATGTAGAGGGTGCCGGAGATACGGCCCTCTTCCACAATGTTTTCACCGCGCTTGAAGCGCTTTTTTCCGATGTTGGCGTACAGCACGCTGGTTTGTGTCGTAGTCAAGTCACTGAACAGGGGAACCCTGCGGATCAGATCCAGATTGGAAACAATGGTCATCTCGTCCTTTCCCTGGCTAGCCGGGCATGCCGGTAGCTGCCATTTTGCCCTAATAGCATGACATAAATCATGGATACTGCAGGGGAATTGTCCATTACTGACCGATCGTGCACGATGCTTCGCACGAAATGCTCTGTTTTGCACATATCCGCTTGCCCTCTGCCCTATCGGCAAACGGCTACACTGCAGTGCATTGACCCCTGCCAACAAGAAAGGATACACGCCATGACGACTCCGACGCACGCCAAAGTCCTGATCCTGGGCTCCGGCCCAGCCGGCTATTCTGCCGCGATCTACGCTGCGCGCGCCAACCTGCAACCGCTGCTGATCACCGGCATGGCCCAGGGCGGCCAACTGATGACCACCACCGATGTGGACAACTGGCCGGCAGACGTGCATGGCGTACAAGGCCCGGAACTGATGCAGCGCTTCCTGGAGCACGCACAGCGCTTCAACGCCACCATCCAGTTCGACCATATCCACACGGTGGAACTGGGCCAGCGCCCGTTCACCCTGACTGGCGACAGCGGCAGCTACACCTGCGACACGCTGATCATTGCCACGGGTGCCTCGGCGCGCTACATCGGTCTGCCGTCCGAAGAAGCCTTCATGGGCCGCGGCGTCAGCGCCTGCGCTACCTGTGACGGTTTCTTCTACCGCGACCAGGATGTCTGCGTGGTGGGCGGCGGCAACACCGCCGTGGAAGAAGCGTTGTATCTGAGCAACATTGCCCGCAAGGTCACGCTGATCCATCGCCGGGACAGCTTCCGTGCCGAAGCGATCCTGGTCGACAAGCTGATGGACAAGGTGCAAGCCGGCAAGATCGAGCTGAAGCTGTTTGCCACGCTCGAGGAAGTGCTGGGCGATGCCAGCGGCGTGACCGGCGTGCGCATCCGCAGCACCAAGGACGAGAGCACCGAGGAGATACCCGTGCATGGCTGCTTCATCGCCATTGGCCATTCACCCAATACCGACATCTTCAAGGACAAGCTGGCCATGCAGGATGGCTACCTGATCACCCAGGGCGGCCAGCAGGGCTTTGCCACGCAAACCAGCGTGCCAGGCGTGTTCGCGGCCGGCGACGTGCAGGACCATATCTACCGCCAGGCCATCACCAGCGCCGGTACCGGCTGCATGGCGGCGCTGGACGCCCAGCGCTTCCTGGAGCAGCACCAGGGCTGATCCGGATCTGTGGCAAGAACCGCGCAGGGCAGCTTCGGCTGCCCTGTTGCATGGTGCAAGTCCTTCACGACAAACAGTTTTTGTTCTATAATCCGAGGTTTTGCGAAACAGCCGATTGGCTAGTTTCTCAAATAAACCGCCTGCAAGCAGGCATACAGGGGTTTTCTAGGCCTTTGCATGCCGCAGGCGAGGTGCAGGATCGGCCAGCGTTGTCGGCCCTGTTATTGCAACAACCACAGTCAAAGGAGTGCTTCAATGGCACGCAAATGTGAAGTCACGGGCAAGGGCCCGCAAGTGGGCAACCATGTTTCCCACGCCAACAACAAGACCAAGCGTCGTTTCCTGCCCAACCTGCAGTCTCGCCGTTTCTGGGTAGAGAGCGAAAACCGCTGGGTGCGCCTGCGCGTGACCAACGCCGCCCTGCGCCTGATCGACAAGAATGGCATCGACTCCGTGCTCGCCGACATGCGTGCCCGTGGCCAGGCCTGATCCACAACACTGACTGAAAGGACATCATCATGGCAAGCAAAGGCGGACGCGAAAAGATCAAGCTGGAATCCACTGCGGGTACCGGCCACTTCTACACCACGACCAAGAACAAGAAGACCATGCCCGAGAAAATGACGATCATGAAATTTGATCCGAAGGCTCGCAAGCACGTCGAATACAAGGAAATCAAGCTGCGTTAATCCGGCTTTTTCCCTGTACCCAAGAAGCCCGCTCCAGCGGGCTTTTTTGCGTCTGTACGCCAGCCCTGGGGCCAAAAAACGGCACCCGCAGGTGCCGTGAGAGCTGCTGTTGCAGACTCAGGCCTTCTGCCAGACAGCAGCAAAGAAGCCGTCCATGTCGTGCAGGTCCGGCCACAGGCGCAGATAGCGCCCAGCTTCGGTCTCGCCCTGCTCCGGACTGCCCAGCAGCTCGGCCTGCTCGACCTTGCGCTGCGCCAGCAGCTCCACCACATTCAGCGGCTTGAACCCAGGATTGGCCTGACTGAAGGCTTCGGCGATCTGCTCGTTCTCCTGTGGCAGCACGCTGCAGGTGGCATAGACCAGACGGCCGCCGGACTTGACCAGGCGCGCGGCGCTGGCCAGGATGGCAGCCTGTTTCGCGACCAGTTCCTGCACCGTCTGCTCGGACTGGCGCCATTTCAGGTCCGGGCTGCGGCGCAGCGTGCCCAGGCCGGAGCATGGGGCATCAACCAGCACGCGATCGATCTTGCCGCTGAGGCGCTTGATGCGCTCGTCGCGTTCGTGCGCGATGGCGGCCGGATGCACGTTGCTCAGGCCGCTGCGTGCCAGACGCGGCTTGAGCTTTTCCAGCCGGTGTGCCGACACGTCAAATGCGTACAGGCGGCCAGTGTTGCGCATTTCTGCACCCAGTGCCAGTGTCTTGCCGCCGGCACCGGCACAGAAGTCCACCACCATCTCGCCACGGCGTGCATCCAGCAGCAGTGCCAGCAACTGCGAGCCCTCATCCTGCACCTCGAAAGCGCCCTCCTTGAACAACTCCAGTCGTGTCAGCGCCGGGCGTTCGCGCAGGCGTATGCCCCAGGGCGAGAAACGCGTGGCTTCGGCCTGCAGCTGCTCCTGCGCCAGCGCCTTGAGCACATCGGGCCGCTTGGCCTTGAGGGCGTTGACACGCAGATCCAGCGGTGCGCCCTGCAGCAGGCTGTCGGCCAGCTGCTGGAAGCGCTCGGCACCCAGCTGCTGCTGCAGCGCATCGGCCAGCCAGTTGGGCAGGTTGTGGCGGTGGATCGGCAGCAGCTGCTCATCCGTAATCTGCTGGCAGGCCGCCAGCCATTCCTTTTCCTGCGGCTGGATCGCGCCCTGGACGAAATCGGCCGGTGCAGCCAGCCCCAGGATCGCTAGGCGACGCTCGCGCGCACCACTGCCGCTGCGGGCCAGCAGCTCGAAATACGGCTTGCGGCGCAGCACCTGGTAGACGGTTTCGGTCAGCGTGGCGCGCTCGCGAGAACCGAGTTCACGATGCTCGCGGAAATAGCGCGACACGATGGCGTCGGCTGGATGGTCAAAACGCAGGATCTGGCCTACCAGGGTGGCGGCATGGTCCAGCAGGGCTTTGGGATGCATGGAAACTCTCTCAGTCAGGGCCCGATACGCTTCGGGCCGGAAAATTCGGATCAGGCAGGTCTGGTGCCCTGCCCGCTTGGGTTCAGAACAGCTCGGACAGCAAGTCCAGCGCCTGCATGTAGGCGCTGCTGCACATCAATTCGTCCCAGTCCGGTGCCGGGCCGGTCGGCAACAGGGCGCGGCGGCGCAGCTCGCTGGCTTCGTCCAGCAACAGCTGCTGCTTGACCACGGCTTCGCTGACGTGCGCCATGGCGGCATCGAGTGCTTCGCCGCCATCCAGGCTCTGATTGCACAGCAGCACCAGGTCACAGCCGGCGCGAATCGCGGCCACGGCGGCTTCACCATGCGTGAGCGTGCGGCCCTGCATCTGGCGTGCGCCCTGCATGCTCAGGTCATCGCTAATCACGGCGCCCCGGAAATCCAGCTCGCCACGCAGGATGTCCTGGATCCAGGTAGCGCTGAAACCGGCCGGACGCGCATCGACCTTGGGGTAGATCACGTGGGCCGGCATGACGGCGGTCAGCGTGTTGTTGAGCCAGCCATAGGGACGCACATCGTCCTTCAGGATGCGCTTCAGGCTGCGCTTGTCGACCGGAATCGCCACGTGCGAATCGGCCTTGACGTAGCCGTGACCCGGGAAGTGCTTGCCGCAGTTGCCCATGCCGGCCTGCAGCAGGCCGAGCATCAGGCTTTGCGATAGCTGCGTCACCAGGTGCGGATCGGCATCAAAGGCGCGATCACCGATCACGCTGCTTTCGCCGTAGTCGAGATCGAGCACCGGGGTAAAGCTGAAATCGATGCCGCAGGCGCGCAGCTCGGAGGCCAGCACGTAGCCACAGGCGGTCGCCACCTGGCTGGCATGCTGCGCCTGCTTATTGAGGCGGCGCTTGCCGCCCTGCCCCTGGCGCCACAGTTCGCCCAGCGCGCGCATGGGCGGCAGGCGGGTGAAGCCATCGGTGCGGAAACGCTGCACGCGGCCGCCTTCGTGATCGACCGCGATCAGGATATCGGGCCGGATCGACTTGATCTCGGCGCTCAGGGCGCTGATCTGCGCACGGCTTTCCCAGTTGCGGCCAAAGTAGATCAGGCCACCCACCAGCGGGTGTTGCAGGCGTTCACGGTCGGCAGCGTCCAGGTGGGTGCCGGCAATATCGATGATCAGGGGATGCATGGCGGACGGTCTCGGAAAAAAACAGATAAGAAATCAGGAGTCGGAATCGGGCAGATACTCGACGATGACAAAACTGGAAGCCTGCTCGGCCTCGTCGGTGACGCTGACATGGGCGTGCAGGCGGCGTTCGCGGAACCAGCGGTCCAGGTCACCGTGCAGCACGATCTGCGGCTGGCCGCTGGGCGCATTCAGGATCTCGCAACGGCGCCAGTGCATGGGCATGCGCATGCCCATGCCAATCGCCTTGCTGAAGGCTTCCTTGGCGGAAAAGCGCGTGGCCAGATAGCTGACACCACGATCGGCCCAGCGCGCGCTGCGCTGGCGGTAGACCTGCAGCTCGCTCGGGCCGAGTACGGTTTCGGCAAAGCGCTCGCCGCGCCGCTCCAGCGTGGCACGGATGCGGCGGATATCGCACAGGTCGGTGCCGATGCCGTAAATCATGCGAGTACACCCCAGTCCTGCAGCACCTGCAGCATCGCCTGTTGCGTGACCTCAGGATTCTCCAGATGCGGCGAATGGCCGCAATCGGGCAGCAATAGATCAGTGGCGCCCGGAATGCCGGCGGCGATATCGTGCATGTGCTGCACCGTGGCGTACTGGTCGCCAGCGCCCTGCATCACGCAGGTGGGCACTTGAACAGCGGGCAAGGCATAGGCCAAGTTCCAGTGGGCAAACGCCGGCAGCTGCCAGGTCGCGTTCCAGGCCATGAACACCGTTTCGACGCGGTCTGCGCCATGGTAGCGCGCCAGGCCGCGCGACAGCTTGCCGGCGTCCCAGGCCACACGCGCCTCGCGGATACCCTGCAGCGTCACCTCTTCCACGTAGATGTGGGCGGCCAGCGTGATCAGGCCACGCAGGCGTTCAGGCTGTTCGGCCGCGTGCAACAGGCCGATGCTGCCGCCATCGGAATGGCCGATGGTCACGTAGTCACGATCGGGAATCGCTTGCGCCAGTACCTGCGGCAGTTCTTCCAGTGCATAGCGATGCAGGTAGTGGATGGTGCGCGGCTGCTGTTGCGGATCGGACTGGCCATGGCCCTGGCGGTCAAACAGCAGGCCGTCGCAGCCGGCGGCATCGCACAGGGCTTGCGGAAAGCCCTTCCACATGCGCGTGCTGCCCAGGCCCTCGTGCAGGAACACCAGCACCGGTCGGCTGGCGGCCTGGCTGGCATCAGCTGGTTGCAGCGCCTCGGCATGGATGCGGGCGCCGTTGTTCAGAAGGATGTTGTCGGTATTCATGCGTGGCGGCCTGCGGCGCGCAGGCATTGCAGATAGGCTTCCACCGTTGACGCGTAGCCCAGCTCCAGCGCATCGGCGATCAGGGCGTGGCCAATCGAGACTTCCTGCAGGCCTGGTACGGTACGGGCAAAGTCGATCAGGTTGTCCCGGTTCAGGTCATGGCCGGCATTCACGCCCAGGCCGGCGTCGAGTGCGGCCTGCGCGGCAGCGGCAAAACGCTGCAGCTGTTGCTGCTGCTGATCCGTACCCCAGGCGGCGGCATAGGGCTCGGTATACAGCTCGATGCGGTCCGCACCGACTTCACGTGCCAGCGGCATCAGCGCCGGCTCGGCATCCATGAACAGGCTGACACGCACGCCCAGCCCATGGCACTCCTCGATCAGCGGACGCAGGCGATCGCGCACACTGACATCTTGCAGATCCCAGCCATGGTCGCTGGTGAACTGGTCTTCGCTATCAGGCACGAAAGTGGCCTGGTGCGGACGCGTCTGGCGGATGAAATCCATCAGGTTCTGGGTCGGATTACCCTCGATATTGAATTCCTGGTGCGGCCAGTTCTGCATCAGATCGGCCAGTTCCTGCACATCGCTGCTGCGGATATGGCGCTCATCCGGACGCGGGTGGATGGTGATGCCATCGGCGCCGGCCTGCAGGCACAGGGCCGCCGCACGCGTGACGCTGGGAATGCCCAGATGGCGCGTATTGCGCAGCAAGGCCACCTTGTTCACGTTTACCGACAGCTGGGTGGTTCCGGTTGGATTCATAGTTTCTGCAACTCCATCATCATCTTGCGCGTACGCAACATCTCCACGCCACAATGGGCATGCAGCACGCCACGCAGCTGCTGTTTCAGGCCCTGCGCCACGTCACGCTGTGCCATGCACAGCTGCATCACCGCCTGCAGCGACTGCTCACCCTGCATCGCCTGCTCCAGCGCCAGCCAGTGCGACGCGGCCAGTGCCTGGCGCCGTTCTTCCGGCTGTGCCAGCCGCAGGCCGCTGTGCGCCAGCAGCACATAGTGCCGGTCGGCTTGCAGCGGCTGGTGCGTCAGTGTCTGCACATCGAGCGCCGGCAACAGGCCGACTTCGCGCAGCAGCGTCAGTTCGAAGGCGCGCAGCACCGCTTCCAGCCATTCGCCGGCATGGTCGGACGCCATCAGCGCCAGTGCGCGCGCATAGACATCGAACAGCGCCGGATGCGGATCATCCCGTGCCAGCATGCGCAGCAGCAATTCATTCAGATAATAGCCCGACAGCAGGCGTTCCCCGGTCGGCATGATATGGCCGCCGATCCATTCGGCCGAACGCAGCATGCGGATATCGGCATCGCCGCCAAAGCTCAGGTGCAAGGGCTGCAGCGGCAGCAGCACCGGCCGGAAATTCGAACTGGGCTTTTTCGCGCCACGCGCCATCAGCGCGGTGCGGCCATGGTGGCGCGTGAACACCTCCAGGATCAGGCTGCTTTCGCTCCAGTCGTAGTGATGCAGCACGAAAGCCGGCTCATGCGCCACGCGTTTCATGCTGCCTCCAGGGGCCGCCGCATGGGCTTACTCGTAACCGAAAGAGCGCACGCGCGCTTCGTCGTCGGCCCAGCCGGAACGCACCTTGACCCACAGCTCCAGGAACACCTTGGCATCCATCAGGCGCTCCAGCTCCTGGCGCGCCTCGGTGCCGATGCGCTTGATGCGCTCGCCCTTGTCGCCAATCACCATCGCCTTGTGGCCATCGCGCTCCACCACGATGGTGGCGGCAATGCGCACCATGCGTGCAGCCGCCTTGCCCGGCTCCTCCTGGAACTGGTCGATCACCACGGTCGAGGTATAGGGCAGCTCGTCACCCGTCAGGCGGAACAGCTTTTCACGCACGATCTCGCTGGCCAGGAAGCGCTCGCTCTTGTCGGTCAGCTCGGCTTCGTCATGCCACCAGGGCTGTTGCGGCAGATATTTGGCCACGATGTCGAGCAGGCGCTCGATATCGCGGGAATTCTTGGCCGACATCGGCACGAATTCGGCAAACGGATGGCGCTCCTGCATGTCGCGCAGCCAGGGCGCGATTTCGCTGCGGCGGTGCACGGTGTCCAGCTTGTTGGCCACCAGCAGCACCGGTACATCGGTCGGCAACAGCGACAGCACCTTGGCATCGGCCAGACTGAAGCTGCCAGCCTCGACCACGAACAGCACCACCTGCACGTCAGAGACGGCGCCGGTCACGGCCTTGTTCAGCGACTTGTTCAGCGCATTGCCGTGGCGCGTCTGGAAACCCGGGGTATCGACAAACACGAACTGGTCGTCGCCGCGCGTGCGGATGCCGGTGATGCGGTGGCGCGTGGTCTGCGCCTTGCGCGAGGTGATGCTGATTTTCTGGCCGACCAGCGCATTCAGCAGCGTGGACTTGCCAACGTTGGGCTTGCCGACGATGGCCACCATGCCGCAACGCTGCTGCTCCGGGTCGGAAGCACCCGGCTGGCTGCCCGGCTGTGCCGGTGCCAGCGGTTCCTTGCCCAGCAGGCGCTGCAGCTGGGCCTCGGTATCGGCATCCAGTGCAGCGGCGGCAGGCTTGGGATCGGTCGGGGAAGAAGAACTCATGTCGGTTTCCGGGTAGAAAGTAAGGGGCGGCGCGGCTTGGCCGCAGCGGCGGCCTGCTGTTGTTGCAGCAGCACCAGCACGCGGCTGGCGGCATCCTGCTCGGCAGCGCGGCGGGAACGGCCCTGGCCACGCTGGCTGATCTGCAGTGCCGGAATCTGGCAATCGACCAGGAAGGTCTGGCTATGCGCCTCGCCCTCGATACCAGCCACATCATACGTGGGGACCTTCATCTTGCGCGCCTGCAGCCATTCCTGCAAGGAGGTCTTGGCATCCTTGGCGGTGACGGACTGGTTCTGGCTCAGGTCGACATCGGCAAACAGGCGATGCACCAGGGTTTCAGCCGCCAGATAACCGGCGTCCAGGTAGATGGCGCCAATGATGGCTTCGAAGGCATCGGCCAGGATCGACGGGCGTTTCAGGCCACCGGAGCGCAGCTCGCCCTCGCCCAGCCGCAGGCAGTTCGCCAGCTTCAGTTGCAGTGCCAGCTGGTGCAGGCTGTCCTGCTTGACCAGGTTGGCGCGGATGCGTGACAGGTCGCCTTCGGGCGATGCCTTCAGGCGCTCGAACAGCAGGCTGGAAATCGCCAGGCCAAGCACCGAATCGCCCAGAAATTCCAGGCGCTCGTTGTGGTCGGCAGAAAAGCTGCGGTGTGTCAGGGCACGCTGCAGCAAGGCCGGCTGGGCAAAATCGTGCTGCAGCCGTTGTGCCAGCTGTTGCAGGGGGGTCAGGGATTCAGCAGGACTCATATCGGGAAAAGGCAGACAACCCGCCCGGCCGGACATCGGTTCGCCGAGCGCAGGGGCAGGTCATCGGGCAACACCATGCTTACTGGATCTTGCCAATGCGATTGAAATCGCCAAAGTTCATCCACACCGCCACCGCCTTGCCGACCACATGGTCATCCGGCACAAAGCCCCAGAAGCGGGAATCAAGCGAGTTGTCGCGGTTGTCGCCCAGCACGAAGTAATGGCCTTCGGGCACCTTGCAGGTCACGCCGTCCACGCTGTAGTTGCAGTTCTCGCTCTGCGGGAAGTCGGCCAGCACCGGGATGCCGGAGGGACGGCTGTCATCGATCAGGATCTGGTGCTGGTGCGTACCAATCTGCTCGTCGAACAGCTGGTGGTAGCGCATCGTGCTCTGGTCGAGGAAATCAGCCTGCTGCGTCTGCGTGATCTCCTTGCCGTTGATCGTCAGGCGCTTGTTGATATAGGCCACGGTATCGCCCGGCAGGCCCACCACGCGCTTGATGTAGTCGGTGCTCGGCTTGGGCGGGTAGTGGAACACCATGACCTCGCCGCGCTGCACCGGCGTACCGGCAGTGATCTTGCTGTTGAGCACCGGCAGGCGCATGCCCCATTCGTACTTGTTGACCAGGATCAGGTCACCGATCATCAGCGTCGGGATCATGGAACCGGACGGAATGCGGAACGGCTCGAAGGCAAACGAGCGCAGCAGGAACACCAGCAGGATCACCGGGAACAGGCCGGCAGTCCAGTCCAGCCACCAGGGCTGCTCCATGAGGCGCGCCTTGGTGCTGCGCACATCGATGGCATCGGCCTTGACACCTTGCGCGGCCAGCTCGGCCTGGCGCTTGTCCTGCGCCTGCTCGAAAGCCAGCGCGGCCTGGCGGCGATGCGGCTTGAACCAGATCTTCTCGGCCAGCCAGTACAGGCCGGTCACGACCGAGGCAACGAACAGCAGCAAGGCCATATTGCCTTCCAGGTAGCCCAGGAACCAGGCCGCCATATAGGCCACGAAGCCCCCGAGTACCAGTGCAGTAATGAATGGCATGTGTCAGTCTTCCACTTGCAAAATGGCCAGGAACGCTTCTTGCGGCACCTCGACCGAACCAATCTGTTTCATGCGCTTCTTGCCCGCCTTCTGCTTTTCGAGCAGCTTGCGCTTGCGCGAGATGTCGCCGCCGTAACACTTGGCCAGCACGTTCTTGCGCAGCGCCTTCACGGTTTCACGCGCGATGATGTTGCCACCGATGGCAGCCTGGATCGCCACGTCGAACTGCTGGCGGCTGATGATCTCGCGCATCTTGGCCACCACGGCACGGCCGCGGTACTGCGCCTGCGTACGGTGCACGATAATGGACAGCGCATCGACCTTCTCGCCGTTGAGCAGGATGTCCACCTTCACCACGTCGGACGGGCGGTTTTCCTTGAATTCGTAGTCCATGCTGGCGTAGCCACGGCTGACCGACTTGAGCTTGTCGAAGAAGTCCAGCACGATCTCGCCCAGCGGCAGGTCGTAGGTCAGCATGACCTGGCGGCCGTGGTACTGCATGTTCAGCTGCACGCCGCGCTTCTGGTTGCACAGCGTCATCACCGGGCCCACATAGTCCTGCGGCATGTACAGGTGCACCGTCACGATCGGCTCGCGCACCTCCTGGATGCGGCCGGCATCGGGCATCTTGGACGGGTTCTCGACCTGGATCACCTCGCCATCGCCCTTGACCACCTCGTACACCACGCTGGGCGCGGTGGTGATCAGGTCCATGTCGAATTCGCGTTCCAGGCGTTCCTGCACGATTTCCATGTGCAGCAGGCCCAGGAAGCCGCAGCGGAAACCAAAGCCCAGCGCCTGTGATACCTCGGGCTCGTAGTGCAACGAGGCGTCGTTGAGCTGCAGCTTTTCCAGGCTGTCACGCAGCGCATCGTACTGGCTGGCTTCGGTCGGATAGAGGCCGGCAAACACCTGCGGCTGCACTTCCTTGAAGCCAGGCAGCGCTTGCTCGGCCGGGCCCAGGTTGTTCGGCAGCTTTTTCTCCAGCGTGATGGTGTCACCCACCTTGGCCGCCTTCAGCTCCTTGATGCCGGCGATGATATAACCCACCTCGCCCGCATTCAGCGTCTCGCGTGGCTCCTGCGCCGGCGTGAACACGCCGATGTTGTTGGCATCGTAGGCAGCGTTGGAAGCCATCATCTTGAAACGTTCGCCCTTGCGCAGCTGGCCATCGACCACGCGCACCAGCATCACCACGCCGACATAGGCGTCAAACCAGCTGTCGATGATCATGGCGCGCAGCGGTGCATCCGGCTCGCCACGCGGCGGCGGCACCTTGGCGACGATCATTTCGAGGATTTCGTCAATGCCCAGGCCAGTCTTGGCCGAACATGGAATCGCGTCGCTGGCATCGATGCCGATCACGTCCTCGACTTCGGCCTTGGCGTTGTCGGGATCGGCCTGGGGCAGGTCCATCTTGTTGAGCACCGGCAGCACTTCCACGCCCAGATCCAGCGCGGTATAGCAGTTGGCCACGGTCTGCGCCTCCACCCCCTGGCTGGCGTCCACCACCAGCAGCGCACCCTCACAGGCGCTCAGGGAACGGCTCACCTCGTAGGAAAAGTCGACGTGGCCGGGGGTATCAATCAGGTTCAGGTTGTAGATCTGGCCATCCTGCGCCTTGTATTGCAACGCGGCGGTCTGCGCCTTGATGGTGATGCCGCGCTCCTTCTCGATGTCCATCGAGTCGAGCACCTGCTCACTCATCTCGCGGTCGGACAGGCCACCGCAGCGCGAAATCAGGCGGTCGGCCAGGGTCGACTTGCCATGGTCGATGTGCGCAATGATGGAAAAGTTGCGGATATGCTTCATGAAAACTGGGTCTAGAAAGGCGATGGGCCATGTCGGGCCAGCGTGCCCGGATGCCGATGATTTGCCCCGTGCGGAGCGCAAGACATGTCCCGCGGGCGACAAAAAGCGCCGGCTGCCCAGGGTGGACAAGCCGGCGACTGCAGGCTGCGTTAGCCAGAACGCACTATTTTAGCGTTTTTGTGGCACTCTGCCCACCCGACTGTGCGCAAGCCTCGCATCAGCGCGCCTGCGGGCGGATCATGCCGTACTGGGCATAGCCATCACGCACGTAGAGCACGCTGACCGGGTGGTTTTGCGGCAGGGCCGAGACGGCGCGCGAGAAGCTCTCCACGCTGTCCACCGACTGGCGCCCCACCGACAGGATCAGGTCGCCGGCGCGCAAGCCAGTGCGTGCTGCCGGGCCGCCATCCGTCACGCTGCTGACCGCCACGCCGGGACGGCCACGCAGCTGCTGGCGTTGTGCCGACGTGAGCTCGCTCACGCTCATGCCCAAAGCCGCCACCGCCGTGGCTGCGCTATCGGCCTTCGGCTCCGCGCCACCCAGCAGGCCACGTGGCGTACCGGCCTCCTCGGCCTTTTCCACCGTCAGCGTCAGGTCCTGCGTGCTGCCGTTGCGCAACACGGTGATGCTGGCGCGCGTGCCGGGCTTGGTCTCGCCGACCAGGCGCGGCAGGTCGGCCGTCTTCTCGATGGTCTTGCCGTCAAAGCGCGTGATGATGTCGCCCTGCTGCACGCCCGCCTTGGCTGCCGGCGAATCGGCTTCGACATTGCGCACCAGCGCGCCCTGCTGGTTGGCCGGCAGGCCGAGCGAACTGGCCACTTCACGGTCCACATCGCCAATCATCACGCCGATACGGCCACGAGTCACGGTACCGGTCTGGCGCAGCTGGTCGGCAATGCGCATTGCCTCGTCGATCGGAATCGAGAAGGAAATGCCCATGAAACCTCCGGAGCGGGAATAGATCTGGCTGTTGATGCCGACCACCTGGCCGGCCATGTTGATCAAGGGGCCGCCGGAGTTGCCCGGGTTGATCGCGACGTCAGTCTGGATGAACGGCAGGTAGTCGCCGGTATCGCGCTGCTTGGCACTGACGATGCCGGCCGTGACCGAGTTTTCCAGGCCAAAGGGGGAGCCGATCGCCAGCACCCAGTCACCCACGCGCAGCTGTTCCACGTTGCCGATCTGCACCGCCGGCAAACCGGTACCGTCAATCTTCACCACGGCGACATCGGTGCGCTTGTCCTGGCCAACCACCTTGGCGCTGAATTCGCGCTTGTCCGGCAGCGTCACGATCAGGTTGTCGGCCCCCTCCACCACGTGGGCGTTGGTCATGATGTAGCCGTCAGGCGAAATGATGAAGCCGGAACCGATACCAGCCTGGCGCTCGCGTCCGCTGTCCGGGGCCGGCTGCGCACCACCACCTCCACGCGGCATGTTCGGGATCTCGATACCGAAGAAGCGGCGCAGCAACTCTTCCATCTGCGCTTCCGGCGAGCCGGGTACGGCTCCGCTGCGTGCGCTACGCACCTTTTCCATGGCGCGGATATTTACTACTGATGGCCCGACACGCTCGACCAGCGGCGCGAAATTGGGCAGGCCGGTGACCAGTGGCGGTGCCTGCAGCGTGGAAGCCGCCGGTGCCGGGGGTGCCACCACCACGGCCGGAGCCGCTTCGCTGGCCGACTGGCCCGACTGTTGCGCCGACGCCTGGTAGTTGCAGCCCAGCAGCGTCAGCGCCACACCGGCGCTCAGCGCCTGGCGTGCCAAGCCGGGCCAGCGCTTGCCGGCTGCCGCCTGGGCAGGGGTTTCGGTACCGTGGAATCGCTGCATGACATTTCTCCTCGAAAGCTCTATGTGGCCCTGCAGACGCGTGCGGCCTGCAGGCACCGGATCGCCATGACCGCCCTGCCCACGGCAGTGCGGCCACACATGGAATACTCCGCCACAGATGCGGTCGGCTGCAGCAGATTCAACGCCGCCAGTATCACGGTTTGCTACGTGCCAGACCGTCCAGCAGCGCCTGCAGCGCCGCTGCCGGCACCTCGCCTATGGCCGTGGCCAGTTGCCCGCCCGGGTAGCTGCGCGAGACAAAGCGCGTGGCACCACGCGCAGCCGGCTGTTGGCCCTTGCCAACTTCCGCCGCCTGCAGGAACAACGAGATGCTGGACAGGCCATCGGAGAGCACGCACTGCGTCACCTTGCCGCCCAGGCCTGCTTGCGGCTGCCCCTTGTCACGCAGCGGCGGCCGCAGATAGCAATGCGTGATCGCATAGCCCGGCAGTGACCGCAGGCTCCAGCCCTGCTGCTGCGGCGTAGTCGTCTGCAATGCCTGCTGCTCGACGCGGTAGCCCTTGGTCTGCTCCATCATCTGTTGCAGCGTGGCGTATTGCAAGGGTGCCTGGATCTGCAAGTCGGAGAAGGCGACCTCGCGCAACATGCGTGCACGCTGGAAATCGGTGGCACCCGCCGGCAACTCCAGCAGCTGCCACTTCAGCAGCAAGCCGGATTTCTGCTCGCTCCAGAACCGGAAACCGTGACGCAGGCCATCCTGCGGCAGAAAGCCGACGATATCGGCCGTGTGGTTGGCCACGCGCTCCTGGCCCAGCTGGCGCGCCTGATAACGCGCCGCGCCCTGGGCCTGCTGCGCTGCCGGCAAGGGTTGCATGCCGGGGAACATCATGCCGCCACGCGGCAGGTTCGACTGCACCCGCACCAGTTTCTGATCATGCAGGAAGACACGCGAACCGCTGTCGGTGCGGAACATGCTGCGCGAATGGCCTGCCAGGTTGTCGACCCGCTCGATCTGGCGACCACCCTGCACCGCATGCCAGACACGCGCGCTGCGCAGATTGCCATTCGGGCCGGACACCGCCATGGTGCCGGCAAAACTGTTGCTGGCTGCGGCCTGCTGCCAGCGCTGCAGCCATTGCAGGCTGGAACGATCCTGGGCCGCATCGGCCTGTGCCGACCAGGCCCACAGCCCGGCTGATAGCGGCAGGCTGCCCAGCGCCAGTGTGCCGATCGCGGTACGACGTGTGACCATCACCCCCTCCTGCTCACTGCGTATAGCTGACCGTGCTCATGCTGGCGCCATCGCCCAGCAGCGCATAGTCGCCAAACTGGGCATGCGCCTGCAGCATGGCCTGGGTGTCCTGGTCCAGCGCCTCCTGCAGCGGGTCAGCCGGCAATGCGGCCGGTGCCGTGGCCACCACGGCAGGCGGCGGCATCTGGACCGCAGCCAGCACTTGCCCCTGGGCATTGGCTGGGTCGTGCTGCTGCAGGCCGACCAGGTTCCAGCCCAGCGCGGCCACCGCCAGCACCGAGGCAAAGCCGGCTGCCAGCTTCCAGCGCCAGACGCCCTCGTTCGCGGCCTTGCGCGGCAGCATGCGCACGGAGTCCATCCTGGGCAGGGCCGGCGGCGTGACCTTGTACGGTTGCTCCTGTTGCAGCACATCTTCCTGCAGGCTGCCGGCTTCCGTCTGTGCCAATGTCTGCTGCAGCTGCTGCATCCAGGCGCTGCCACCAACGCTATCGCCAGGCGATTGCGAGATCTCGTCATGGCGCAGCTGTTCGCCCAGCTGCTGCCAGCAGTCCCAGCAGTCGCGTCCTTCCTCCTGCGTGCCCAGCCAGTCCAGCAACAGCGTTTCGTCCACGCCGTCAGGCAGCGGCTCGCCATCCATCCAGGCCGACAAGGCCTGGGCCATGGTGGCCGTTTCCGGCAGGGAAGCAGAAATGATTGGGGTGCGCTCGCTCGTCATGATTCCATCCTTTGCCTGACTACCAGCGCTTGCCGCTGCGGTGCTCCAGCAGCGGCCGGATCTTGGCTGCCACCGCTTCGCGGGCACGGAAGATGCGGGAGCGCACCGTTCCGATCGGACAATCCATCAGTTCGGCAATCTCGTCATAGGACAGGCCGTCGATCTCGCGCAGCGTCAGGGCGCGGCGCAGATCTTCGGGCAACTGCTCCATGGCCAGGTTCACCATCTGGGCGATTTCCTTGGCCGCCAGCAGGGCTTCAGGCGTTTCTTCCGTACTTGGTTCATGCTGGCGCAAGAAAGTTTCATTTTCTTCTGCATCGGACGGCTGCAATGCCGTCGCCGTGATCGGCTGGCGCTTCAGGTCCAGCAGCGCCTTGCGCGCCGTATTCATGGCAATCCGGTGCAGCCAGGTATAGAACTGCGCTTCGCCACGAAACTGGTGCAGCGCCTTGTAGGCCCGGATAAAGGTTTCCTGGGTGATATCGGGAATCAGGTCCACGTCGCGCACCATGCGCGCCACCAGCCGCTCGATGCGCTTCTGGTACTTGATCACCAGCAGTTCAAAGGCCTTCTGGTCGCCGGCCAGGGTACGTTGCACCAGCGCCCAGTCGACCTGCTGCTCGGGCGTACGCACGATCTCCGGCTTGGTGTCCGATTCGCTCACCGGCGCTCCCCATCAGCCGGCTGGCTGCGCTGCGACCAGTGCAGCACGGCGCGCAGCAGCGCCCAGTCGGCCGGTGCCATGACATTGCGCAACCATAGCCACTGGGCCGGCGCACGCGGCACGCCATGCAGGCGCACCAGCATGCCCCACTGCAGATCCAGTGCGATACGGCATTGCCAGGCCTGCGGGAGCGGGGTGTCGGATGCTTTCTGTTCGTCGATCGGCGCCGTCTGCAGTTGCTGCTGGCCGCGCGGAGCCGACAAGGGCTTGAAGGACCAGTGCTCGCCGGTCCAGTGCAACCAGCCCTGCGGCAGGCGCCGGTACCAGTGCCAGCCACGCCAGCCCATCAGCAACAGCCAGGCCCAGGCCAGCGCCCAGACCATGCCCAGCCAATCGGGGGCGTTCTGCCAGCCCAGACGCCAGCTGGCCAACACGCTGGCAACCGTCATGCCCAACAGCAACAGCCCGGCTGCCAGCGCCGGATCGGTGCTGACCGGATACTGCATGGCAGGCGGGCGTCGGGTGCTACTCATGGGAATCGATCAGGCCTGCCGGCGCACATGCGCACAGCAGGCCGGCCGCGCGATCAGACGCGCTTGAACACCAGGGTGCCGTTAGTGCCGCCAAAGCCGAAGTTGTTCTTCACGGCCACGTCGATCTTCAGGTCGCGTGCGGTATTGGCGCAGAAGTCCAGATCGCAGTCCGGATCCTGGTCGTTCAGGTTGATGGTGGGCGGCACTTTCTGCTCGTACACGGACAGCGCGGTGAACACGCTCTCGACGCCACCGGCACCACCCAGCAGGTGGCCAGTCATGCTCTTGGTGGAGCTGACCACCATCTTGTAGGCGTGGTCGCCCAGCGCCGCCTTGATGGCGTTGCACTCGTTGACGTCGCCCAGCGGCGTGGACGTCCCGTGCGCGTTCAGGTAGTCAACCTGGTCGGCGTTGATGCCGGCATTGTTCAGGGCGGCCAGCATGGCGCGGCGCGGGCCGTCCATATTGGGCGCGGTCATGTGACCGGCGTCACCGCTCATGCCGAAGCCGGCGACTTCGGCGTAGATCCTGGCGCCGCGTGCCTTGGCATGCTCGTACTCTTCCAGCACCATCATGCCGGCACCCTCGCCCAGCACGAAGCCATCACGGCCCTTGTCCCAGGGACGGCTGGCGGCTTCGGGATCGTCGTTGCGGGTGGACAGCGCGCGCATGGCAGCGAAACCGCCAATGCCCAGCGGGCTCACGGTCGATTCGGAACCGCCAGCCAGCACCACGTCGGCATCACCGTATTCGATCAGACGTGCCGCCTGGCCGATGCAGTGCAGGCCGGTGGTACAGGCCGTGACGATGGCCAGGTTCGGGCCCTTGAAGCCAAAGCGCATGGACGCCTGGCCCGCCACCATGTTGGTGATGGAGGCCGGCACAAAGAACGGCGTGATGCGGCGCGGGCCGCGCTGCATGTACTCGGCGTGCGTGTCCTCGATCAGCGGCAGGCCGCCAATGCCGGAGCCCATGACGCAACCGATGCGCTCGGCCAGTTCCGGCGACAGCGCCTCACCCGTCGGCAGGCCGGCATCTTCCACGGCTTCCTGGGACGCAGCCAGGCCATAGTGGATGAAGGTGTCCATGGTGCGTGCTTCCTTGCTGGACAGGTACTTGTCCAGCTCGAAGCCCTTGACTTCACCGGCAATCTGGCAGGCAAAGGCCGAGGCATCAAAGCGGGTGATGCGGCCAATGCCTGAGCGGCCAGCCAGCAGGTTGGTCCAGGATTCACTGACGGTGTTGCCCACGGGCGTCACGCACCCCAGGCCAGTAATCACGACACGACGACGGGTCATGGCAGTTCTCGCGCTAGTGCCTGCAAGCACCAGCCAACAGGCCGGTGCGCTTGCAGACGGTCAACAATACAAACAACTTGGCGCCCATCACTGGCTGCCGACAGCAGACTGAAGCCAGCCACTCGGCAAACCCGTGCATGAGCGCCATGAGAAAGAGCCCCGGCTGGTCAGCCCTGGCGGAATCATCCGCCGCGGCCGGCCGGGTCAGAGGCGGATCAGGCCTTCTGGTGCTCCTTGGCGTAGTCGATGGCGTTTTGCACCGTGGTGATCTTCTCGGCGTCTTCATCGGGGATTTCGATGCCGAATTCGTCTTCCAGGGCCATCACCAGCTCAACGGTGTCCAGGGAGTCAGCGCCCAGGTCAGCCACGAAAGCCTTTTCGTTGGTCACTTGCGCTTCTTCAACGCCCAGTTGTTCAGCAATGATCTTCTTGACGCGTGCTTCGATGTCGCTCATGGTTATCTCTATCTTGGTTAGTGGTAAACAGGTGGTGATTCTATCCGTTTGACGGGATTTTTCACAGACTGCCGGGAAATCCATTAATCGGCTCCCGCGCCTGCATGGATGATATCTTATCAGGCCATGAACATGCCGCCGTTGACGTGCAGTTCCTGACCGGTGATATAGCCATTGTCGGCAGCCGCCAGGAAGGCCACTGCGCGTGCCACGTCCTGCGGCGCGCCCAGCTGGCCCATGGGGATCTGCGCCATCAGCGCCTTCTGCTGCTCTTCGCCCAGTTCGGCCGTCATGTCGGTGGCGATAAAGCCCGGCGCCACGCAGTTGACGGTGATGCCACGGCTGCCCAGTTCACGTGCCAGGGCACGCGTCATGCCGGCCACGCCCGCCTTGGCGGCCGCGTAGTTGGCCTGGCCCGGGTTGCCGGAAGCACCGACCACGCTGGTGATGCTGACGATCCGGCCATGGCGCTGCTTCATCATCGGCTTGATGACGGCGCGGCTGACACGGAATACCGCCTTCAGGTTGGTGTCGAGCACGGCGTCCCAGTCCTCGTCCTTCAGGCGCATGGCCAGCATGTCGCGCGTGATGCCGGCGTTGTTCACCAGCACGTGCAGCGCACCATGTTCCTTGAGGATCTCGGCAATCAGCGCATCGACCGATGCCAGGTCATTCACGTCCAGCACGGCGCCGCGGCAGCCGGGGAAGGCGGCCAGCGCCTGGTTGATGCCGTCACGGCCCTTGTCGCTGGTAGCGGTGCCAATCACCAGGCAGCCAGCCTGCGCCAGCTCCTGGGCAATGGCGGCACCAATGCCGCGTGAGGCACCGGTCACCAGGGCAATACGGGGGGTAGAACTCGTCATGTCATGGACTCCTTGTCTCTTCGTGGGGCTCAGGCCGCTTGTTCCAGCAGGCTGCGCGCTTCGGCCAGGCTGGCCGGATCGAATACGGCTGCGCTGGCAATGGTGCCGTCAATGCGCTTGTTCATGCCGGCCAGCACCTTGCCGGGGCCGCATTCCAGTACGTGGTTGATGCCGCGCGCCTGGATCGCCAGTACGCACTCGACCCAGCGCACCGGGCCGAAGGCCTGGCGGTACAGGGCATCACGGATGCGCGCCGGATCGCTCTCGACGGCCACATCGATGTTGTTGACCACCGGGATCGTGGGGGCTGCCAGCTCGGTGGCGGCCAGCTTCTCGCGCAGGCGCTCCGCCGCCGGCTTCATCAGGCTGGAGTGGAACGGTGCCGACACCGGCAGCGGCAGTGCCCGCTTGGCGCCCATGTCCTTGAGCACCTTGCAGGCGTGCTCGACACCGGCCTTGCTGCCGGCGATCACGGTCTGCGCGGTATCGTTGAAGTTGACTGCCTCGGCGATTTCACCGGGCACTTCCTGCATCGCCTGGGCGCAGCCGACAGCGACCTGGTCCGCCGGCAGACCCAGGATCGCGGCCATGGCACCCTCGCCTACCGGCACGGCTTCCTGCATCGCCTGGGCGCGGAAACGCACCAGCGGCGCGGCCTGGGCCAGTGTCAGCACGCCAGAGGCCACCAGCGCGGAATATTCGCCCAGCGAATGACCAGCCACGACCGCCGGCTTCGGGCCGCCTTCGGCCAGCCAGGCGCGGTAGGCGGCCACACCTGCCACCAGCATCACCGGCTGGGTATTGGTGGTCAGCGCCAGCGCCTCCTTCGGGCCTTCCTGGATCAGGCGAGCCACGTCTTCGCCAAGGGCGTCAGAAGCTTCTTTCAGGGTCTCGGTCACGGCGGGGTGGTCACCCCAGGCATCGAGCATGCCAACGGATTGCGAACCCTGGCCGGGGAAAACAAATGCGAATTGCGTCATGTGATTCAAACAGGAAATGGTGCCGGCGCCCTTGGGCCGCCGGCAGGCAGGAAGATGCCTGGCAAGACTACACGCCAGGATGAAAAATCAGTACTTGACCAGTACGGAGCCCCAGGTAAAACCGCCGCCCACGCCTTCCAGCAGCAGGATCTGGCCCGGCTGGATCTGGCCCGAGCGCACGCCGGCATCGAGCGCCAGCGGGATCGAGGCAGCCGAGGTATTGCCCTGCTCTTCCAGCGTGACAATGACTTTTTCGGCCGGCAGGCGCAGCTTGCGCGCGGTACTCATCATGATGCGGATATTGGCCTGGTGTGGCACCAGCCAATCAATCTGTTCTTTTTCCATGCCGGCCTTGGCCAGCACGGCGCTTGCCGTTTTTTCGAGCAGGCCAACGGCCAGCTTGAACACCGCCTGGCCATCCATCTCGAGCAGCGGGCTGCCCATGATCTCGCCGCCGCAGACATGACCCGGCACCTGCAGGATCTCGCGGTAGCTGCCGTCGGCATGCAGGTCGGTCGCCAGGATGCCGGGCTGCTCGCCGGCTTCCAGCACGATGGCGCCGGCGCCATCACCGAACAGCACGCAGGTGGTGCGGTCATCAAAATTGAGGATGCGGGAGAA
>JAAYCV010000093.1 GCA_012729605.1 Ramlibacter sp.
TCTTTATGGCTTACCGTCAAACCCCTGCCGTCGAAGCGCGCCTGCAAGACAATCGCAGCCGCATTCTGGATGCCGCCCGCTCACTGGTCAGCGAAGGTGGCTGGAGCGACACCCAGGTCGCCAGCGTAGCAGCTGCAGCCGGCATCGCTACCGGCACCGTGTACCGCTACTTCCCTTCCAAGGCAGAACTGTTTGCCGAAGTGCTGTCCCGCGTGTCACAACGCGAAGTCGACGTACTAGATGCCATTGCCGCATCCGATGGCAGCGCGCTGCAGCGACTGCATGCCGCCGTCGCCAGTTTCGTCAAGCGCGCCATGCGCAATCCACGCCTGGCCTACGCGCTGATTGCCGAGCCTTGTGACCGCGCCATTGATGAAGCCCGCCTGATCTACCGCGCCGCCATCAGCGAAGTCATCCAGACCTTGATCGTCATCGGCCAGCAAGCCAAGGAGATGCGCACAGATGTACGCCCTGACGTAGCTGCCACCGTGATTGTGGGCGGCTTCATGGAAGGACTGATCGGCCCGCTATCCCCGCTCAAGCAGCCGCCAGGCAATGACAACACCTCTTACCAGCGTGAAGTGGCCATGCTGGCTGATCAGATCGCCCTGCTGGCCTGTGCCAGCGTGGCACTAACCCCTGCCACACCCCTAAATGCACAAGGAGACACCCCATGAACAAGCCCATAGCCCCCGAGCTGCTGGCCATTCCTACAGGCCGCTACAACACGCACCAGGTACTCAACCAGGCGCTACCCGCGACCCAGTTCAACGCTTACACCGGAGATGTAGTTCTACAGTCGGCCATCGCTCGTGATGCCCCCTGGGCCGAGGCGCGCTGCACTGCCCTCGGCGCCCTGGCCGGAGACGAGCAGGTACAGGAACTGGCACGACTGGCTAATCGCCATTTGCCAGAGCTGAAAACACACGACCGTTTCGGCAACCGGGTTGACTGGGTTGATTTCCATCCGAGCTGGCACCAGCTGATGTCATTAGCCTGGCAACATGAGGTGCCCAATCTGAGTTGGCGCACCCAGGAAAAGAACGGCCACCTGGCGCGTGCCGTGCTGTCCTACCTGTGGAACCAGGTGGAGCACGGTACCGCCTGCCCCACCGGCATGGCCTACGCCTCCTATGCTGGCTTCGAAGCCGAACCCGCACTCGCCATCTGGGCAGAAAAATCACGCGGCACCACCTACGAATTCAGTCGCCGTGAAGTTGCCGACAAACCCTCTGTGGTCATCGGCTACGCCATGACGGAAAAGCAGGGTGGCTCAGACCTTCGCCAGACCCAGACCACGGCACGCTATTCACATTCCGCTGATTATCACGGCGCCACCGCCCATTGGTACGAGTTGACCGGCCACAAATGGTTTTGTTCGGTGCCGCAATCCGATGGCTTTTTCACTCTGGCCAAGGTCGATGGCGAGGTCACCTGTTTCTTCCTGCCGCGCACCCTGCCCGACGGCAGCTTCAACCGCTTTTTCATCCAGCGCCTGAAGGACA